>JAPKZH010000026.1 GCA_026393905.1 Candidatus Aminicenantota bacterium | reverse complement strand
GCCTTTGTGTACTCCGACCTGGGGAATTACGACAAGGCGATCGATTATTTGAAGCGGTATGCAGAATCTTCGCCTGGCGATGTCAACCCGATTGATTCCATGGCAGAGGTATACTTTCGCATGGGGAACCTGGATGAGGCCATTGCCAAGTACAAGGAAGTGCTGGATCGAAAGCCTGATTTCGTACTGGCTTTTCCTTCTCTGGCCTATGTCTATGCCTTCAAAGAGGACTACACGAATGCCATGAGCTGTGCGATCGAATTTATCGCCAAAGCCCCATCATTAGGATTGAAGGGGGCGGGATCTGCCTATCACAGCTTTTTCCTTTGCTGGCTTGGCCGCTTCAACCAGGCCCTCTCCGACCTTCAGCAATTGGCGGATTTGGCAAGTTCCACGGGCTATACGGAGGGCAAGGCCGGAACCGAACTATTTATGGGATTGATCCGAGGCGAGCGAGGAGAATTCGAACAAAGCCGGATGCTAATCAAGAGTTGGTATGATTTCACTTCGAAAAACATTCCGGCTTCATTCCTGGATACTAAAGCCAATTATCTATTTTTTCTGGGAATGACCGACGTCAAGCAAGGTCGGCTCGATGCGGCCAAAGCGAGCCTGGCAGAAATGAAACCGCTCTTGGCCAAGATCAGTCCTGCCAGCCAAGCCCAATTCGCCTTCCTTTACGATTGTTTCCAGGGCGAGTTATTGCTCGCCGGAGGATTCGTCGATACTGCCGTATCCGTCCTGGAGAATGTCGCGCCCCACGCGATACCTTTCGCTATGCGGCAGGAGATCCTCTCCAACTATAATTTTCCGTTTCAAAAGGATATTTTAGCGCGCGCTTATGTCAAGAGGGGAGAAATCGATAAGGCCATCGCCGAATATGAACGGCTGATCTCCTTCGATCCCACACGAGAAGAGCGGTTTCTCATCCACCCTCTCTATCACTACCGGCTGGCGAAGCTGTATGAACAGAAGGGCGCGAAGACGAAGGCGGTGGAGCAATACCAGAAATTCCTGGTTATTTGGAAGGATGCCGACGCCGACCGCCCCGAAGCGGCGGACGCCAAAAAACGCCTGGCAGGACTGAAAGACTAATATCTTCAGCTCTCGTGGTCGCCCTTCTATGGGTGGAGAGGATTCTCTCCATTCTCTGTTTGCCCTGGGGCGAGGTCTGGGTGGTTTCCGGCTCTTTTATGCTTTCCTGCGTCTTCCGAGCCCGCCTTCCGCTATTTTGAACTCAACTTGATATCCGATCAGGCTGCGATTTATCATCCTCGCCTTTTCTTTTTTTTCTCTGTCTCTTTTCTCTTTTTCTTTTGTCATGGATTTGCTTCTTTTTTGGCGATTCCTCTTTTTCCCTCTTATGCCAAACGACCATCAACGCCAACAGACAATCATTTTTCCATCCTGACCAAATTACCTTTTTTCTACGATCTCAAGATCTACTCTCTTTTTCAGTTTCATTCCGGCAGCACCGAGAATTAGTCTGATAGCCTGAGCGTTTCTTCCCTGTTTTCCAATAACCTTGCCCATATCTTCCGGAGCAACCTTTAATTCGATGACAGAGCTTTGTTGCCCGTCTAATTGGGAGACCTTCACTTTGTCCGGGTTGTCTACTAATGCTTTAGCAATCAACTCGACGAGTTCTTTCACTTCCACCTCCTTTAATACATAAATTGTTTTTTTCCGCTTTTGAGCATTTCTTTCTTCTCACCCGTCTTTCCTGGGGGGAGTGAATTCACATCTATGTCTTTTGAGCCCCAACCTTTCAATTTTCTCAGGAATGAGCTAATAAAGCAATGTAAAAGTCACTAACCCTTCAGCCCTGCCGGCCCTTCCCGGCATCCTCAGCCTCGGGAATGCAGGGGATTGAATCCAGGATATAGAATTAACTACTTAGAAAAGGACTTTAGTTTTCGACTGTATTTAGAATGCTTTAGTTTTCTTATCGCTTTTTCTTGGATTTGCCTAATTCTCTCGCGTGTAACCTTGTATTGCTGTCCGACTTCTTCTAGGGTATGCTCGTTGCCGTTTCCCAACCCAAATCTCAGTTTTAAAATATTTGCTTCTCTCTCGGTGTGAGCATTCAAGGCTTCCTCAATTTTCTCTTTCAAATCCATATTGATGACCTCATCGACAGGCGAGAGGGTATCCTTATCCTCGATAAAATCATTCAGCTGGCTTTTTTCTCCTTCCCCTATTGGGGTCTCGAGGGAAAGGGGCATTTGGGCAATTTTCATAATTTTATGCACCTGATGGACGGGCAAATCCATCTTTTTCGCAAGCTCTTCATCTGTTGGTTCTCTCCCTATTTCCTGGAAAAGGTTTCTTGACACTCTATTTAGTTTGTTAATGACTTCTATCATATGCACCGGGAC
>JAPKZH010000131.1 GCA_026393905.1 Candidatus Aminicenantota bacterium | reverse complement strand
CTTCATTCTCTGCCAGTCTCATAGGCTCACCATCGCCTCTTCCTTTACTGCCACCAGTCCGGTTTGGGTTGTTTCCCTTTCTCTTAACTGCAGAGGCGGCCACCTTGATCAATAAATTCCTGGGCAGCCGATATTTTCATCGAGGGTGCTGTACACTTGTGCGTCGAACCTCTCGCCCATTCCGGCGCCGCACCTTGAGGACGGCTTCCCTGACATCTGATCGCTTCAGAGCAGCCTTTTTCGCCTGCCTCCCTGTTAGGCCTTGGGCATTGCTTGTGCCCTGCCTGAACCGGCTGGTAATGTCTAACACCGGCCCTGGCTCAATCGCTGGCGCAGCCAAGCTTAACCGTTTGTGGGCAGAAGGGAAAGAACGCATTTGTTTAATCAATAATCAAGGCACGACCCCGATCACGGTCAAGTCACATAATGCATAGACCAGGCTATCAATTTCCTCTTCCAGGAGTGGAACGGGGGAGCTGTCGGGATCGGCAGGAATTTCCCCGACGCGCTCGATGATGGGGGCTTTCTGTTGTGGCTCGTGCGTGAGGTGGAACTTGGTTTCACCCTTTCTCTTATGTTGTCCGACGTTTCCTCTTTGTCCTGTACTCTGCCGGTCCCTCCCGAACGGTTAACGGCAGTTCTTGCCGCATCCCAACGGCCTCATTGATGACCACGAGGTTGCCGTTATCTTCCGCCTCAAGTTGGGCGTTTGCGTTCAGCAGTTCAATGCCGTACACCGTTCCATCGGGCGAGATGTCCACATTCATTTCGTCGCTCACGCGAATCGTCTCCACCTGAGACGTCTTTTCATGCAACCGCAAATAGGCGATGTTATGCTTCGGATCGTATGTCAGTTTCATGGTTACGGTCCTCCATCAGAAATACCTTACGATTACCGTGATTATGAGCCAGTCGGCCCTTTCTTTCACGGCATAGGCTTCAACCTGTTTTGTCGCGTAATGGCGGCCATGCCATTCACCATCGAAGTGAAAGTTCCGCCGGAAACCTGTGCGGCCGAACTTGACCGGAAAACGCTCGCCTTTCAGCACGGTGGCGATCACTTCCGCTTCCGTTGCCCCGCGTTCGGATATGCGTTCTCTCGCGTGTGGATGTAACGTCACCTTCATAGTATCATACCGCTTCTCCAAATAGAAATCGGTTAGCCGCCATATCCCGCGCTTCGACGAAATTGCGCGCTCTCAAAACATAATGCCGCTTCCCGCTGGCACAAAAGTTAACCAGATTATCTATGTTAATGCGCAGGGCCATTATGATTTACTCTCTACGATGGCGATTTCCTTTTCTGTAAGGCCGTAGAGTTCATAAGCCAGTCGATTTTCATCAGTCGATTTTCATCGTCCAGCCCTTTGCTTCTGCCGCCTTCACAACTCGTCAAAACCCTAATGCCTATTTGCCACGATTATTGGTTTCCACTTTATACCAATCTCCTCTTCAAATCAACTACAGTTCAAGGCCCAGTCACGTGACGGATTATTTGACATACCTTTGAAATTTGTTAGGCAAATACGAGGGGCTAAGAAAGTATTTATCAGAGTGCATTATTATGAAAAATCTCCCATTACATGGGAAGTTCCAGAAACTCTTTTAAAGGAATGGGAAGAATTGATAAACAAAAGCCCTCTTAAATAAGCTCTGCCTTTTTTGTGCATAGAACTGGGCAAGGCTGATCCAGAAGATTTATGAAGTGGATCCCCTTACCTGCCAGCGATGCCAGGGCGAAATGCGCATCATTGCTTTCATCGAGAACGAGGAGGTCATAAAAAGGATCCTCAAGCACCTTGATCTCTGGGATGTCAAGCCCA
>JAPKZH010000183.1 GCA_026393905.1 Candidatus Aminicenantota bacterium | reverse complement strand
GTTGTCCTCGATGAATTTCTGGGTAAAGACCATTTCGTTTTCAGCGTCCTCCGTTTTGGCCGTGAGCTTCAAGCCCTGACCGATGATGAATGCGGCCCGCAGATCAATGACGTTTCCGGTTTGCAGGATGCCCCAATCGGCGATGCCCTGATATTTTCTTGAGATCTCCGTAACGGCCTTATCGTAGGTCGGATAACTATTGCCCTTGTATTTCGCCTGCGCCTCCGCATCCCCGGCGACGAGCATGTTCTCCTGGACGGATCGCAACCGTTTGACTTCAGTCTCAAGCGCCGCGACCCTTCGAGCGCCGGGCATGATGTTCATCAATAGACCTCATGCTTGGTGAAACCGAAATAGGAACCAGTATTCGGGGCCACGGCAAATGAATAAATCATCGCCTCCGCCCTATCCGGGCTCTTGAGTCCCTTGCGTTTCATCTCTTCCTTCGGCGTGATCTCCAGTTGCCCGGAGGATGCGACCCGATAAGTAATTGATGTAAGTTGGGCTTTCAATTCAAGATCATCGGGAAGATCGATATCACCGGCAATCAATCGATCACGGAAAGCCCAATGGATCTCGGCCTTCATGTTTTTAAATTTCTCGGGATTGTCGGCCCTACCCCCGCCGTGGATTTCCACTACCTCATGACCCTGCTCTCTCAGCCTGTCCACGACTCCGCCGCCCATGCCGTCGGCGTCGACCTTCATAGCCTCGGCGTTGTCCTCGGCCTTGGCCCGGATCGTCTCTCCCGTCAACTGCATGAGGTCATTTTTCTTGAACGTCTTTTTAATTCGGCCCACGGGTCCCTTATGGACGGCGATGACGCTTTCATCATCTCCGTATCGCGCCACGTCAACGCCCAGTTCAACCGGGCGTCCCTCAGGTAGATCGCGCTCAACCGCCGCCTGGATCGCCTGATAGGGAAAGACGTTGCTCGTCCCTTCGAAGGCCGACCAGTCGCCCTCGATGAATCGGGCCTGCCAGTCATCCGGGAAAACCTCACGCAATCGTGAACCATCCGAGTTCCATTGACTTCAATCTCTCAATGGCGTTGGTGTCGTCTCCGAGTCCGCCGTAGAAAATCGTTGATCCATTCCGTAGAGAATAGATATGATCGGATTGATGATGCTTGACAATACAGTTAGACCGTTGAAGCATGTCGTCGAGTACCAGGAGCGTCGTCTTCTTGAAGCTGGTCAAGGTATGCCGGCACAAATATCCGCGGTTGCCCGGGAAGTTCTTAGAGAGCGCAAGCCCCTCGGCGCAGAGAGCGAAGGTTTTCCCGCCGCCCATCGCCCCCCCAAAAAGTTTGAACATTTCTGGCGCCCCATGAAATTCGCCCTGGCGTTCAGTTGCGGTATATAAAATATCGTTCATTGGGATATTTTTCCCCTTTGCTTCATGTGATGAAAGGCATGGTCTCCACGAGTGCTAAATAACATTAAGTTTTCTATCCGATTGTCATCTCTGATCCCATTGATATGATGAACAACCTCTGTTGGTAAAAGAGTTCGACCAAGATGTGATTCCATAACAAGTCGGTGTTCTGAAACATAACCAAGAGAGTTCGCATTAGGATGATTTGGGCATAGTCGTTCAATATAGCCAAGATGAGTATGATTAATCCCGCCTTTCCAATTGGGACCTTTGGGGCCTTGCTTAGCCAGGCTCATTTTCTTTCTTGTGACTTCTGTCGGATGATGTCCCAGCATGTTTTTATTCCCCATGCTGGCCAACCGTAATTTTTCTCTCGTTTCCACATTTACGGCATGCCCTATTTTAGCTAACCTCATTTTTTCTATAGCCGTTTTGCTATGATGAAATCCCTTTGGGATACTCACTTCTTCTCCTCCATCCCTGGCGGGCGAGGCATGATCATCACCATCGGCCCGCCATTCGGGCCGGAGTGTTGAACATTAATTGCTAAAAGTTTCGGGTATACATCGGAATAAAACTTGGCGAGTTCGCGGGGGTGCTTCTTTAGAAACGCAACATGCCCCTTGAGGTCTCCAAGCATTCCATAAACCTTTTCGATATTTTCCTTTGCTGTTCTGGAAAGTTTATTCGGCGTGCCCTTAGGACGGCCAGGACCGGGAACCTGGAGCTGAGCACCGCCTTTGGGCGAAATCCCTTTTCTATCCCTTTTTTTATTCACTTTCCCCTTCCCGCTATCGCCACACCGACCGAGGTATCGGCCTTGAATAACCTGTTAAGCGAATCGATAAGTTCATCGGCGGGTTGATCGACTTCGAGAATGAGCCGCATAGATTTATCCTGAGAGACAAGGCGCTTGACCTTGAGCTCGATAATGGCGGCGTCGAAACCGATCTTCTTCATCCCTATCCCTTCCGCCCCAGAAGCAGATCGACCTTACCCTCAATGCGAACGAGCGCGGTCCCGGTATTCTCTTTGAATTCGATGAGGCCCGAGAGCGCTTCTCCATGTTCCCGACATGTCTTACCCTCTCCCGGGTTCGATCCTGGGTTTGATGTCGTTTTCTTTGAATTCTTCTTGAGAATTATGAGCCAGGTAGCCATGCTTGACACGGCTGCCATCCCAACTGCCGCCCAGGTAATGGGCTCTGTCATTTCTTGTCCTTCGCTTTGAGCATTTCAATCTCGAGCTCGAGGGCCCGGACTTTCCAGGCGAGCTTATATG
The DNA here is from genome assembly GCA_026393905.1 of Candidatus Aminicenantota bacterium. Lineage (GTDB taxonomy): Bacteria > Acidobacteriota > Aminicenantia > Aminicenantales > UBA4085 > JAPKZH01. The sequence continues at coordinate 210 of JAPKZH010000183.1, read as the reverse complement.
TTTCGTACCAGAGGGCTTTCGTGACGATGAGAAAGTCGCCGGCTGTATCGGTCCCGGGCTGGAGCGTTACGGTTCCGGCCTGGAGGCGTCCGACGATCCGCGCCTCCCCGATGGCAACGGGGACGGTCTGGATCTCCGGCTTACAGGCTGTCCAATAATTCAGAAAGCAAAAGATTGAGAGCAGGGATATCCCCAGTCTCAATAGCTGCC
>JAPKZH010000381.1 GCA_026393905.1 Candidatus Aminicenantota bacterium | reverse complement strand
TCGATGAGGTCGGGCAGGATATCGACGATCGAGCCGCAGGAATGGAGGAAGAGATGGAGGTCGGAGCGTTTTTTCACGGCCTCGAAGATTAAGCGCTGGCGCGGCTTGAAAATCTCCCTGTAAATTTTAGGGGAGATTTCCAGGGCTTGCTGGGTTCCCAGGTCATCGCCCATCTGGATGATTTGAACATAGCCGTCAACCGCCGGCAGCAACTTGGCTAGATTTTCGAGATGCATCTCGGTCAGCTTGTCGAGAAGGGCAGCAACTTTTTTCGGATTCTCGATAATATCCATCAAGAACTGGTCGAACCGGCAGAGGTACTGGCCCCATTCCAATAGATTTCCGCCGAATGCAACCATAATCGCATAGTCGGTCGTCTCATAAAGGCGCTTGGCTCGGTTCCGGATGTGGGCAAGATGCGCGGACGTCAAAGGCATGTTATAAGGCGCCGTCGGCAGCGCCGACCACGTCACTTTGTCCATCAGATCGGGGAGATGGTCGAGGACCGATAAATCAGAGCCGTCCCAGTCTTTGAGAGGGAAATTCGTTTGGCTAAGATAATAAGCATCCTTCGGCATTGCGCCGATGACGTCCCCGTCTTTGTTTTTTGCCTGCCAGCCCCCTTCATGGGGAATAAAATCGGCGTATGCGGGAATCCTGGCCAGCAGACCGTCGGGCAGCGTGAATTCTTTCCAATCATCCGCCTCCGTCAGAAATGCGCGGCCCAGGTCTACGACATCGGATTCGACATAATCGAGAATAAGCGGCTCGGGCTGGGCGAGCTGCTGGACGACATCATAGACATACGTGCCGCCTTTTTCGATCCCGAGATGCTTCTTTAGCCGGCTGTAAGCGACTGCCGTTATGCCCGTGGAGCGCATGGCTGCCAAGTCCACCGGGACTTTGTCAGGTTCCCTATGTTGAATAGCCCGCAGCACCCGTTCTCGTTTTGTCACTGCCCGTTCCTCTGGTCGATCATACCGGATTTAATAAATAGGACGCAAATTCAATCAAGGAAAAAACTTTTTGTTTCGCTATGTCGTGATGGACCGCCAACCACTTCCGCCATCGATCTCTATCGGGAAAAAAGAGGGGATTCCCGATGGATGTCTTATTCATAGCCTTTTGACCTGTCGCCTCTTATGCCGGCTTGATTTCCTTTCGGTACCAGGTGAAATAGAGAACGATAGAGAGAATCACGGTGATCCCGGCGAATACGGCCGCACGTCCATAGGCGTGAGAGACCAAATACATCGGAAAGACCCAGAGCGAAAAAAGCCATGGAATGCCGACGACCACGTTGAGCAGGCTGATCCGGAAGGACTTTTTTTTAAATTCCGGAAAGAGCTTTTTGGCCTGCCTTTTGACGGGGCCCCACAGCCCGGCCGGCTGGATCGTTTTATAAAAATCCAGCAGAACGTTTTCATCGGTCGGAGGAGTCGCATAAGATACGATTACCGAGGCGACGAGCCCGATGCCCGCGATGACGGGGAAATAAATATAGAGCGGCGCGCTCGAAAAAAATGCCGCCTGGACAAGCGAGGCTCCGATTCCGACCAGGACGCCGGCGGTAAACCCCCAGCCGTTGAGCCGCCACCAGTACCAGCGCAGAAAGTTGGGAAGCAGCACGCCCGCCCCGAGAGCGGCCATGATCCACTGAAAAACCTTATGAATCGATTGGGCCGTGGCGCCGATGGCAATGCCAGCGACGATAAGCAAAAAGGACGAAATATAACCCGCATAGACCAGCTGTTTTTGGGCGGCGTTCGGGTTCAGATATTTCTTGTAGATATCCACCACTAGATACGATGCGCCGGCATTGACCGTGGAATTGAACGTGGCCATGAACGCCGCGAGCAGTGCCGCAAGCACGATCCCCCTCACGCCGACCGGCAGAAACTGGTTGATCACAACTGGGAGCACGCTTTCGTAATCCTTGACGCCTAAAAAACCGCTGAGGTAGAGCAGGGCAATACCCATGGCCATCGGCCAGCGGAGCGTATGCAAAACGCCCCAGAGCAGGCCCAGCTTGGATGCGTCTTTCTCGTTTTTGGCCGACAAAAAACGCTGAAAGTCATATAGTTGCTCCGGCCCGCCGAAGCAGAGCAGCAGGCCTTTGCTGACCCAGGCGACGGCCAGCGCCCCAAAAAGAAAAAATTCAGTTTCGGCCAGCCCGGGCTCTTTCCAATGCACGGAGAGGCTGTAGAAGGAGTTTCCTGCTTTTTGAGCGAGGGCCGCTGGATCCATGTGAGTGAAGGCGATAATGCAGATGATGACGGCGCCGACGCTCATGATGATCGTCTGGACGACTTCGGTAATAATCAAAGAATGAAATCCGCCGAAAATGATGTAAATGCCCGTAGTTCCCAATATCAGGGCAGAGCAGACATTTTTTGAAAACGGCAGGAACTGGGTCCCAAACTTTCCCATGCCCACCGCGGCGTAGGCGAGAAAGCCGGTCACCGTGACGATAGCCAGGATGGCATAGGCGAAGCGGGCCGAGTTGCCGGCGCGATCTTCGCCGAAGCGCGTCTTCATCCATTCCGCGGCGGTCAGGACCTTAGACTTGTTGATCCACTTGCCCATGAAAAAGGCGAAAAAGACGGGCAGCGGAAAGCCCCAGATCCACTGGTGCCACATGGCTTTCATGCCCATGATGCAGAGGAGCGAGACGATCCACATGGTGCCGGTGACGTCCCAATAGGAGGACGAACCGGACATGGCCAGCATCCACCAGCGCATTTTCCGCTCGCCTAGAAAATAGGAATCGACGCCGCGGGCTGCTCGTTGTTTCGTCCACAGCCCGATCCAGACGAGCGAAAGGATGTACACGCCGACGATGAAGATGTCGATGGTGCCCAATCCGCTCATGTTAATCCTATACTTTGTCGCCCACCCTAAAAAGCGCGCGGCCGATCAGGGCGGCCGTGACCATGTTGGCATAGAAAATCGGCGGCCCCACGATGAGGGCCAAAATCAGAACGATGAGGGGATGAAATGTGTAGCGCAGGACACTCAACAGGAAAACAGCCGCCAGTGATGCGGCGGCTGCCCACACGCCCAAGCACATCACAAAGAGTCTCCAATACAAGCCGCCCATTTTATACATTAGGCTCAAAGCCGCCAGGGGATTGAGCACGGGCCAGAACCTCTTCGTGAGGGAAGCCAGCGTCAGGGCTAAGGGATAATATGCGACCGCCCAGACGATGGACACCCAGAACAAGGCGCGGCCCGCTAACCCGATTTTTAAAAGGATAGGAAGAGGCCAGCCGACGGCAATCAGGATGGCCAAGGCCAAGAGAACAGTCTCCCCGATATCTGATAGGAGGTCTGTGATATCAAAAACGCTCTGACTGTCCTTATGGCCCGTCTCCAGGTGCCGGATGATCTGGGAGGCGCATCCGAACATCAATGCCTGGCCGAGGAATCCGGGAATCAAGCCGATCGTGCCCAATAAAGCCCCCGCGTCCGGAAGCGCAAAATAGGGAAGGAAATAAATTGAAATTCCGTATATCAGGGAGCAGCCGAAGACCGTCATGGCTTGCTGAAGCGGATAACGAAGGGCGAATAGGAAATCCGAGACGCCGAATCTAGAACTCTGGTCTGCCCGGAGAAGAGCTTTCTCTTTGAAATCGCGGAACGGCACGCAAAGAGAGCCGCAGTCCAGGCAAATGGCCGCCGTGGAACCGATTCTCTTAGCGCACACATTGCAGTAGGCTGTGCCACATGCGGTGCAGACGAAGGCAGGTGTAACTTGTGGATGATTGCGGCAGACAGCTTGAGCCGCCAGCTTCAGTTTCTCGGGATTATCGCTCGGTTGAATCATGGCCCCCCAAAAAAAACGGTCATGTCTCCTCAATGAGGCGGACTTCCCGCCAACGTCCGGATTTTTCCAAGCGAACAGTCTTGATTTCATAGGGCCGGAAGGCGAGTTTTACGGAAATTTTCGGTGCACCGGATTTGCGATACCTTGCGATCTTCAGAGACACGTTTGTCCTCATTCCGGACGTTTCATGCAGCCGCACGATCAGCGCTTTTTTGTCCCAAGACTGCTTGCAGGAGGTCATGCGAATATTCGCCGGATGCAAAGAAAGCAAATTATGGAATCCGGCGGTTAAGCTCGCCTGCTCGTCATCCTTAAGAAATGAATCCTTTGTATTCCCCTTTTTTATGAAGGAAAGCGAGTGGGGATTTACCAATGCTTCACCGTGGATCCCGATCGGCAGATGCGCAAAGGTGATGGGAGGCGCGCTTAGCCAGTCGGCGAGGCCGGCCAGCATTGAGCGCACTGTGCCCGGATCTCCGGCCGTCACAAGGAGCCTGAAGTCATGCATGCCCAAGTCGGCGAACTTCCGCAGCGGCGATTTCCTGATCTTAAAGCCCTGTTCGTGGCAATAGGCGGAGCTTCGCAAAACGGACAGCCGGATCTCGCCGTCTCCAAAGTCGAAGCCGTGTTGTCCGGAGTTGACGATGCCCAAGGCCGTCTTTTTCCCGTCGGAATCTCCCGCGGCTAAAATCCATCGGCCGTGGACGTGCTCCTGGCCGTCAGCCGGCCGCACAATAGCGCCGCCCGGAATTTCACATAGCACATGGTCCGGCTTAAGAGCTGTGGGAATGGAAAGCTTCAGTCTCTTGCCTTCCTCGCTCCAGAGCAGCCTGAACCGCAATTCCATCACGGGCCATAAAGGATAGGCTATCGTGTGAAGCACGATCCGGCTTTTTTTATAAGCGAGAACGGTCTCTATAATCGTCCGAATAGGGCCGTTCTCTACGACTCGAGGACGTCCTTTCGGCTGAAAAGCGCCTTCCACCTGCCGATAGCTCCAACGGTCCGTTCCCCAGGAATCACCATCGTCTATGATCACAAGCGGTAGGAAAAGTGGACCGGCCAGGCATTCGCGGCCGTGGGCTCGGAGAGATGTCAATAATCCGATTTTTTTATCCAGCTTAGATAATAAATCGAATTTGGCGCCCGGAGAATTCTTTCGGTCTTTTCCCGCTATGGCACCGTCTCCTTTGGCCTGAAATATGAAACAAGAATCGTTCTTGGCCGCACCCTCTGTTGAAAGGCGCGGACCATCGCCCTTGTCAGCTCGGATTTCGTAATGCGAAACTCCCAATCCGGGAAGGTCGGCCATGAAGCTCACTTTCCGGCGCCAGCGGTTGAACGGGAGAAGCGACTCCGGTTGCTCTTCTTGGCAGGGGATTTCGGCGCCGTCGAGCTTAAACAGCCGCAGGTGCCATCGGTCTTTCCAGAACGGCCTGTAATCTGCCATGCATTCGAATTCGACGGGGGCATGGGTTAGAGAAGGATTGGCGTTCAAGACTGTGACAGGAATGGACAATTTTCTTGTCGCGCCCCGATTAAAAGCCGCCGCCGCTTCCAAGCGCAGCCGGCGCGCAGAGTCTGAAACCTTTCCGTAGAGCTCAAGGGCGTCTTGTTCGGCCGGCTCCGTGCAGGAGCCAGTCAGGATGTCGTGAAAATCATTGAACAGCTGGCCTTGCCAGGCTTCGCGGAGTTCGTTCGAGGGATAATCTTGTCCGCACCCCCACCAAGAAGCCGCCCTAAGGGCTTCTGACTGGACAAGCCCGCCTAAGCTCTTTTGGGCCGCCCGCTTGATTCTTGATAAAGACGTGTAGCAGCCGGTGAAAACTCTCTGCAAATCACCTTCGAAGACCGGAACATTTTTTTCCGCACGCTTGAATGCCACGTAAAGTTGGTCGGGGGTGCTGTGAATGATCCGGACCCGCTTTTCCTTCTCCATCAATTCGTCGATAATGCGGAGGTCGTCGCGAGTCGCGCCTCCCCCGTGATTCCCCAATCCCCAGAAGACCGGGACATCGCGGTTGATCTTGAGGGCAAGCTCGATGCCTTCGCTGATCTTTTGTTCGATATTATCGCGCTCGGAATGATAAAGGCCGGCGGCGATCCTGTAGGTCAGGATCTCTGAGCCGTCCACGCCGCGCCATCGGTAGAGATCGGACGGCAGTTCGAGCTCATGACTCTGCGGCCGCATGTGGATATACATCTTGTAGCCTGAGCGCGCCAAGACCTGCGGCAGCCCGCCGCTGTGGCCGAACGAATCAAAGTTATAGGCGACGTTTGGCGCAGCGCCAAATTTCTCTTGAAAATATCTCCGCCCCTCCGCAATCTGCCTGATGAGGGATTCCAAGCCGGGCATGTTGACATCGGGCTGGAGATACCAGCCGCCGCTTATCGCCCATCTCCCTTTCCGAACAAGCTTCTGGATTTCTTTAAAAAGGGCAGGGTCATAGCTCTCTACCCACTGATAAAGAACGGACTCATTATGGCAAAAAACAAGCCTATCGTGCTCGTTAAGTATCTCGACGGCGGTGCGGAACGTCGCCAGGGCCTCGGACGCACCCTCCTCCCACCGCCACTGCCAGACGGGGTCGAGATGGGCATTGCAGATGAGGTGGACGGCCGGCTTATTCATCGTCTCGCGTTTGACAAATCTCATGGAACGGGGTCAAACCTACACGTTTGACAAATCTCCATTTATCATGCGAGGCGCCTTGCGCCGCGGCAATTTGATCCGTAGGGTCATTCCGAGCGAAGCGAGGAATCTCCGCTTTCATCGCGAGAAACTTGGGAGGAGATTGCCACGGCACTCCGTGCCTCGCAATGACGCGTTGAAGAGATCGCCACCACAACTTCGATGTCTCGCGATGACAACGTTTATATGTCAAATGAGTCGCTTTGACCCCATTATACAAGATTCTCTCGGGGAAGATGCGTAACGAGTAGGTTTGACCCCGATCATTTAGATTTCGTCCTTTGCGGGAAGGTTTTTATACCAGGTGAAATAAAGGACTATCGACAATCCGACGGCGACGCCCGCCCAGATCCCCAGCTGGGTCCAATTTCGCAGAAAGGCATAAAACGGGAGCAGCGCCAGGGAAAATTGAAAAACGACCGTGATCAAGCCGTTCATCGCGTCGATGGCCGGCATTTTGTCGCGGGCAGGCACGAGGCCCCGCCTCACGGCCTCCCGCCTCACCGGCCCCCAGAACCCAAAGGGCCGGATCCGGGAATAAAACTTCACCAGGATCTCCATATCCGTGGGCTTGGTCAGGAGCGTGACGATGATCGTCGTGATAAGGCAGAGGCCCATGTCCGTCGCCAGCGAGGCCGCGGAATGGAGCTTTCCGAAGAAACTGATTCGGGCGAGAATGAGCACGGCAGAGACCCCCATGCTCCAGACAAATCCTTTGGCGCTGAACCGCCAGTAAAACCAGCGGAGCGTGGCAGGGACAAGGATGACCGTCACGACAACAAAAACCATGGTCTCCCAGGCCGTGACGATGTTTGTGAAAGAAAGACTGAAGATGAAGCCGATCAAAATAGCCGCCACGGAAGCCAGCTGGCCGTATCGAACCAGCTTCTTTTGAGGCAGGTTTTTGCCAAAATACCGTTTGATGAAATCATTGATGATGACCGAGCTGGTGACATTGATCATGGCGCTGATCGTGGACATCAGGGCCGCCAGCAGGATGGCCATGAAAAACCCGCGCATGCCGACCGGAAATTTCTGGAGGACGAGGGGCATGATCTTTTCGGCGTCAAAGCCGGCCTGCGAGCCCAGGTAAAAAATCCCCAACACCATGAAAGCGCACCCCAAAATCCAGCGCAGGGTGTAGCCCACCGTCCACATCCCGCCGGCGAGTGCCGCATCGCGAGGTGTCCGCGTCGTCAGGAAGAACTGGAAATCCCAGACGTTCGGGCCGCTCAACACCCGGAAAACCATCCAGAAAAATCCGGCCATCAGGATGGGGCCGAAAAGATTAAAGTGCTGGTAGGCCGGCGGCGTATCCGCCATGTACGAAGGCCAGAGCTTCCATGCGGGGGCGAGCGAATTCCAGCCCGGGTCCTTGGAGATAAAACTCGCGGCGGGCGCTTTCTGGAACACCATCACAACCATGATCACGGCGCCGACGGCGATCAGTATCGTTTGAAAAACATCCGTCAGGATGACGCCGAAAAATCCCCCCAGGGTGACATAGATCCCGACCACGGCCAGCACGATCAGGGTTGCCTCCCAGCGGGGAAATGGCAGGAATTCCTCGACAAATTTGCCCGTTCCCACCGAAATGAACATCAGGTTGCAGATCATGAGGACGAGCAGAAAAATCGCCGCGGCGAGCCGGGCCGCTTCGGCATCCTTGGTCGCCCCGAACCGGGTCTCATTCCACTCGGCGAAGGTCATGACCCCCGAGCGGCGGATCCATTTGGCCTGGAAGGCCATATAAAAACAGATAATGAACCAGCCCCAAAAAATATGGGTCGCCCAGAGGGATTTGAGGCCCAAATAAAAAATAGCACCGATCATGGACATCGTGCCGCCGATGTCGATGTAGCTCGAGCAGCCGGAGAGCCCCAGCATCCACCAGGGGACGTTGCGGTCGGCCAGATAGAACGATTCCAATTTTTTCGTCGCCCGCTTTTTGACGACAAAACCGATCGCGGCGACGGCCACGAGATAGACAGCGATAATGGCCAGGTCAATTCAGTGAAGGTTCATGTCGCTCCCCTTGAAATCCTATCGAGAAGGGTTCAATTTTTTCCATGATAAGGAGCTCGTTTCGGCAGAAAAATCGGCCCGTCCCCATTTTTTTTATAGAGTAATCGTTTATATCAATTGGGAAGTTATTGTCAACAAAAAAAGAATTCTGGACCTCCTGCCCAATTTCAAAAAAAATGGCGAGAAACTTGATTTTAGCGAGCTGAATTCCTCTCCTCCCGGTGAGAACCAAGGAGGCCATAAAAAAAGCCGGTTTCCGATTTTTTTGAATTTCCCCGACTTTTGGCCGGTTTTTCGACATTTTTGGCTCATTTTCCCGGTTTTGTTATGGAATTTCTCAAAATTTATTATTAACAGCCGGACGAAAACGTGCTAAAATAGCGTTGTATAAAGGAACATTGAATGGCCACGAAAAAAACCAAACCGGTAAAAAATATCGTCTTCTGGGCGGCCGCGGGCATCATCATCATCCTCCTCTGGAGCCTGCTGCAGACGCCCAATATTATCAAAAACGAAATTGCCTTCAGCCAATTCCTCAACGAAGTCGAAGGAAATAAGGTCGAAGAAGTGACGATCACGGGAACTCAGGTCAAAGGGAAGTACAGGGACGCCACGACCTTTAAGACCGTCCTGCCGCCCCAATATAACGATCTCGTAAAAGTCCTGCGCGATAATAAGGTCAACATCATCGTCAAGGACGCGAACCGGAGCCCCTGGTTTTCCTATCTTTTCACTGGGTTCCCCATCATCCTCGTCGTCCTCTTCTGGGTCTTCTTCATGAGGCAGATGCAGTCCGGCGGCAACAAGGCGCTGTCCTTCGGCAAAAGCAGGGCCAAGCTCTTTTCCGGCATCCATAAAAAGATGACGTTCAAGGACGTCGCCGGCATCGAAGAAGCCAAGGAAGAGCTCCATGAAATCATCGGGTTTCTCAAAGACCCGCAGAAATACCAGAAACTCGGCGGCCGCATACCGAAGGGCGTCATCCTGATCGGAGCCCCGGGCACGGGGAAAACTCTGCTGGCCCGCGCCGTTGCCGGCGAAGCGGACGTGCCGTTTTTCTCCATCAGCGGCTCGGATTTCGTCGAGATGTTCGTCGGCGTCGGCGCATCGCGGGTCCGCGACCTGTTCGAGCAGGGCAAAAAGCATGCGCCCTGCCTGATCTTCATCGACGAGCTTGATGCGGTCGGCCGCCAGAGAGGCGCCGGCCTGGGCGGCGGCCATGACGAACGCGAGCAGACGCTCAACCAGCTCCTCGTCGAAATGGACGGATTTGATTCGAACGAGGGGATCATCCTGATCGCCGCCACCAACCGTCCCGACATCCTCGACAGCGCTCTGCTCCGGCCGGGACGCTTCGACCGCCGCATCATCGTCAACATGCCCGACGTCAAAGGCCGCGAGGAGATTCTCAAGGTCCACACGCGCAAGATCCCGCTCGACAAGGACGTCGACCTGAAAGTCCTGGCCCGCTCAACGCCCGGATTTTCGGGAGCCGACCTGGCCAACCTGATCAACGAGGCCGCCCTCAACGGCGCCCGTCTCATTCAGGATAAAGTCCATATGAAGGACATGGAATACGCCAAGGACAAAGTGCTCATGGGTGTGGAAAGAAAGAGCATGATCATCAGCGACGAGGAAAAAAAGAGCACGGCCTTTCATGAGGCCGGCCACGCCCTCATCGCGGCGCTCATTCCCGAAGCCGACCCCATCCACAAAGTCACGATCATCCCCAGGGGTCTCGCTCTGGGCCAGACCCAGCAGCTGCCCCTGGACGACCGCTATACATACAGCGCAGAATATCTCGAAGCCCAGCTTTCCGTGCTCATGGCCGGCCGCGTCGCAGAGAACATTTTTCTGGAAAAAACGACCACCGGCGCCGCCAATGACTTCGAGAAAGCCACGGAGATCGCCCGCAAGATGGTCTGCCAGTGGGGCATGTCGGACCTGGGCCCTCTGACGTTCGGCGAGCGCGACGACCTGATCTTCCTCGGCCGGGACCTGGCCATAAACAAGAACTTCAGCGAAAAAACCGCGGAGCGGATCGACGAGGAAGTCAAAAAGATCGTCTGCCGGAACTATGAGCGGACTCAGCAGCTTCTCGAAAAGAACAAGGCCAAGCTCAAAAAAATCGCCAAGCTTCTGCTGGAAAAAGAGGTCCTGACCTCGGAAGAGATCGAGGCCGTCGTGGGGATCCGACGGTCCAAAAAGGCCGTCGAGAAACAACCGGACGTGAAAACGATCAAACCTTTGGATAAACCGGATTTAGCAAAAGTGTAAGAGGTGAGGAAAGAACACACCTTCCAGGTCAAAAACCAAACATACTGTCTCGGCCGCCAGACCTGGATCATAGGCGTTGTGAACGTCACGCCCGATTCTTTTTATGACGGCGGCCTCTACCAGGAGCCCGAGAAGGCCATTGATCACGGCCTGGGACTTCTTGCCGAGGGCGCGGACATCATCGACATCGGCGGGGAAAGCTCCAGGCCCGGTTCCGATCCCGTTGCCGCCGAAGAGGAACTCCATCGCGTCATCCCGGTGATTTCCGGGCTGCGGAAAACGACCAAGGCCTTGATCTCCGTGGATACGATGAAATTCGAGGTCGCCCAGGCCGCCCTCGATCACGGCGCCGATATCATCAACGACATCAGCTCCTTCAGCCTGGATCCCCGGCTCCTGAGCCTGGCCGCCCAAAACAATGCGGGCTTCATCCTGATGCACATGCAGGGGAATCCCAAGACGATGCAGATCTATCCTTTCTATGAAGATGTCCTGAAAGAGATCCGGTCGTTTCTCGCCGAAAAAATCGAGATCGCGCTGGCCTACGGGCTCAAGAAGGAGAGCCTCATCATCGATCCCGGGATCGGTTTCGGGAAAAGGACCGAGGACAATCTCCGGCTGCTCAACCGGCTCGATTTCTTCGAGGAGCTCGACCGGCCCATTCTGGTCGGCATCTCACGCAAGTCGTTCATCGGGAAAATTTTGAACGCGCCGCCCCAGGACAGGCTGGAGGGGTCGATCGCCGCGGCCGTGGTCAGCATCCTCAGGGGAGCCAGCCTCCTTCGGGTCCACGATGTGAAAGCCGTCAAGCGGGCGGCGCTCGTGGCCGAAGCCATCATCAACGACGGCCGGGATAAGACTTTTGGGGAAGAGAACAAGAACCGCTATGTTCACTAACATCACGACCACCCTCTCGCATTTCACCTTGACCGACGCGTTGGATATTCTCCTGGTCGCCTTCATCCTTTACTCTTTCTTCCTGTTGATTAAAGAATCCGGGGCTTACCAAATGGCCATCGGCGTCGCGGTGATCGTCCTGCTCCTGCTCATCGCCCGGTGGGGAAAATTCGTGGTGACGAACTGGCTGATCCGGAACTTCATCACCTATTTGATCATCGCCGTCATCATCCTCTTCCAGGGCGAGATCCGGAGATTCATGGCCGGGATCGGGTCCCGGTCGTTCCGCAAACCGCTGGCCTTAAGGTCTTTCCAAGAAAAAATCGAAGACCTTTTTCTGGCAGTCGACTATCTCTCGCAGAAAAAGATCGGGGCCCTGATCGCTATCGAGAAGGAAATTTCCCTGGCCAACTACGCCGACCGGGGCACCAAGATCGATGCCTTCCTCTCCAAAGATCTCGTCGTCAGCCTGTTCTTTCCCCATTCTCCCCTCCACGACGGGGCCGTCATCGTCCAGGGCAACAAGATTATGGCCGCCGGCTGCCTTCTCCCCCTGCCGGCCTCTCACAACCTGGGGATCGAATTCCTGGCCAGGACGCGGCATCTGGCCGCGGTCGGGCTTTCTCAGGAAACGGACGCCGCCGTCATCGTCGTCTCCGAAGAGACGGGCGGAATCTCGCTGTCCACCCGGGGCGTCCTCAAAGGAATGCAGGACAAAGACCAACTCAAAGAGTACCTGCTTGAGTATCTAAAACAATGATCAGATTCATCATCCACTTCTTGACAAGGAACTGGGCGCTGAAGCTTCTGGCCTTGGTCCTGGCCTTTATTCTCTGGCTGACCTTGATCCCCGAAGAAAAAATATTCTCCGATAAAATTCTGAGCGTGCCTCTGGAAACCCGCAACATCCCCTCCGACGTAGAGCTCGTGGAAAAGCCTTCCTCCATGATCGAGGTCACCCTCCGGGCGCCCAATCGGCTCCTCGGAGAGATCTCCTCAACAGACGTCCAGGCTATATTGAACCTGGAAAGGGCCACTGTCAACCAGGAAGATTATCCCCTCAATCCTTCGATGGTCCGCGTTCCGCCGGATGCCAAAGTCATCCGGATCTTTCCGAACAAAGTCCACCTAAAGCTCGAAAGGAGCAAAGCTGTCTGGATGGAGGTCTTTCCGGTCATCATCGGCAAAGCCAAGGAAGGGTTTACCATCGACAAGATCGAGCTTTCGCCCGCCAAGGTTTTTGTCCGGGGGCCAGCTAGCAAATTCAATCCCAAGGACAGGGTTCAAACAAGCCCTGTCGATATCACGGACCTTTCCCAAACCGGACAATTCGAGGCCGACTTGATCCTCCCCAAGCCGGATTTGAGGCTGGGCACAACTCAGACCAAGGTCCGGGTCAAGGTTTTCCTCTCCAAGCTGAAATAGGCTCGGGGCATACCCCTCGCCTAGCTATACGATATAATTTTCAGGTTTGACCCTATTCCATTTATTCGTTACAATTTAAAGCCAAATCAGGGACTGAGGAGGTCCATGAAAAAGCTGTTCGGAACGGACGGAATCCGGGCGATTGCCGGCGAATTTCCCCTCGACCGGAAATCGATCTACGCCCTCGGCACAGCCCTGATCAGACTCCTCGAGGCCGAGAAGCTTGAGCCAAGGGTGCTCATAGGCCGAGACACTCGGGAATCGGGAGCCTGGATGGAGGAGGCGCTCCTCCAGGCCATCCGCGATGCCCATGGGGAAGGAATTTCGGCGGGCATCATCCCGACCTCGGCCGTGTCCTTCCTTACCAAAAAGCATGTCTTCTCGGCGGGAATCGTGATTTCTGCCTCGCACAATCCCTATCAAGACAACGGCATCAAGATCTTCTCGTCCGAAGGCTTTAAAATCTCGGATGCCTGGGAAGCCCGGCTGGAAAAAGACATCCTCTCCTCAAAAAAGGCTTTTCGGAAGAAAAAAGCCGAGATCCGACCGGAACCTTGTTACATCGAGGACTATAAAAGCTTTTTAAAAAGCCAGTTGGCTGATGTCCGGCTTCCTAAGATACTTAAAGTTGTCCTCGATTGTTCCAACGGCGCCAGCTCACATGTCGCTCCTGAAGTCTTCAAGGATTTGGGCTTTGAGGTCGTGGCCATCAGCCGATCGCCGAACGGCAAGAATATCAATGACGGCTGCGGTTCTCTCCATCCGGAAAACTTGGCCAAAACCGTGGTCAAGGTCGGGGGCGATATCGGCATTGCCTATGACGGGGATGCCGACCGCGTGGTCTGGGCCGATGAAAAAGGGAGGATCCTCAACGGCGACCATACGCTCTTTGTCCTCGCCGGGTTCATGAAAGATAAGGGACGGCTGAAGTCGGACATGGTCGTGGCGACAAGCATGAGCAACATGGGCCTAGAACGTGCGCTGGACAAGATAGGGCTGAAGCTCATCCGGACGAAAGTCGGCGATAAATATGTCCTCGAAAAAATGATCGACATCCGGACGAACCTGGGCGGAGAACAATCCGGGCACACGATTTTTCTGGACGACTGTCCCACGGGCGACGGCATTTTGACCAGCCTGAAAATGCTGGAAGTCCTGGCACTCGAAAACCGCCCTTTTTCAACGCTCATAGAAGGTCTCCAGGAATATCCCCAGCTTCTGCTGAACGTTCCGGTGACCAGCAAAGTGGAATTCGAGAAAATTCCCGAGATCGGCCGTGTGATTGAGAATGTCGAGCACCAGCTTATGGGTTGCGGGCGCTTGGATGTCCGCTACTCGGGTACGGAACCGCTGGCCAGAGTGATGGTCGAGGCACAAGACCGCGATCAAGTAACGCGCTGCGCCCGGCAGGTCGCGGACGTGATCGCCAAGCATCTGGGGAAGCAAACATGAAGAAAGAATTTCAATTAAGGCGGGATATAAGAAAAGCATGAAAAAAGAATTTATCTTAGTGACATTAATCCCACCTACCTCCCTTAGCGAATTAAGGGAGGAAGATAACGCATGAGAGAAAACTTAAGATTCAAAACTATTAATCCCCCTACCCCCGTGGCCAATCAAAGGGGATTAAAAAGGTCGGAGGACCGAGAATGAGGCTATCCGTAAATATCGATCATTTTGCGACATTGCGTGAGGCTCGGGGGGCATCGGAACCGGAGCCTGCCCTTTTC
>JAPKZH010000437.1 GCA_026393905.1 Candidatus Aminicenantota bacterium | reverse complement strand
CCAGATGGTGCGGGAGATCAACGGGCTGGCCATGAACGACTTGGGAGCGGGCTTCGGAAGGCTGGAGGTCGAAAATCAGGGCCCGATTTCCGTCACCCTGAAGGCGACGGCGTCCGCGCCGCTTCACCACACGACACGCCTGACCCTGGTCCGGGACTCGAAGCGGATCGAAATTCAAAACGAAATTACCCAGAATTTTTCCGATATCCGGACATGGAGTTTCGGGTTCAACCTGGAGGAACCGGAGATCTGGCATGAAGAAGTCGGGGCCGTGATCAAGGCCGGGCTGCTGGAGCAAGGAGGCCACTATGCCTCCAGAGCCGCCCGCTACGATTGGCTGACTCTCAACCACTTTGCGGATATCAGCCAAGGCTCGATCGGGATGACGCTCTCTAATGCGGATGGCTATTTCATGAGGCTGGGCCGCAGCACGACAAGCTATTTGGACACCCGCACACCCCAGATTTCCGTCCTGGCGGGCGGGCAAGTCGATGGGCCGGGGCTGGGCATTCCCGCCCAGGGCGGGGATGATTATTTTCTGCAGCGGTTTGCCCTGCAGACGCACGATGCCTTTGACCCGGCGGCCGCCATGAGGTTCGCCTTGGAACATCAAAATCTCCTGGTTACCGGAGAGGTCAAGGGAGGAACGAAATATCCCGGCGATCTCTACTCGTTCCTCGAGATCGATGATCCCGATGTGCTTATCTGGGCGCTCAAACCCGCCGAAGAAACGAGCGAAAACGGAGTCATCGCCCGCTTCTGGAATCTGGGCTCATCTCCCGCCGACTTGGCTTTGCGTCCATCGGGATATTCCCTGGTCGAGGCGAAACGCACGACGCATATCGAGACTCCCTTGGAAAACGCGAATCTTGAGAACGGCCTCTTGAAGGTCTCTGTGGGTCCCCGCCAATGGCTGACCTATTACCTCAGGCTCAAAGGCACGCCCAGCCTGATCAAGCCGGGCCCCAGAGAAAGAATACGAACGAAGCCGGAGGCCGCTCACCTCGATTCGTCGGCGGCGATCGCCCGAAAACTCTGAAGGTGCTTTTCTATTTAGTATAAGTCAAAGGGGGAAACGATCCGGAGACGGCTGAAGCGACCATGGAGGGTTTAGCCTTCCCGAGTCCTTCTGCGAGGGCAGCCGGCTCGGAAGAAGCCGGCCGGCGAAGCTGTCTGAGCTTCCCGGCCAACGTCCGTAAAATCGATGCCGGGAAGCGAGTTCTTCGCCGCCGAGAAGGAGGGCTCGGGAACGGCGTTAAAAACCCGGATGGGGAGCAAGGCCGTCTCCGGATCGTTTCCCGGACAATCTGTGTCCAATATTGTTCTTGTCACCCTGATCGATGAAGTAAGCCCGCCCAGAATCACCCCATAATTCATCGAAGTGGGGGATTGTGATTAATCCTCGGATTGGGTATCTAAAGCGGTAGGGATAAGAATGCCGTTTTCTGCATGGAGAGCTGAATGAGAGTTCGAAGGGAATAGCCCCGATGTGCGGTTTCGTCGGAATCGTGAATAAAGACGGGACTCCTGTCGAATTTCGAGTCCTCTCCCGAATGGCGGAGACGATCAAACATCGGGGCCCGGATGAAGAAGGGCATCTCATCGACGGACCGGCGGGCTTCTTCCATAAACGCCTATCCGTCATCGACCTGGCCACGGGTCGGCAGCCCTTGACCATCGGGCCTCTGACGATCGTCTACAACGGCGAGATTTACAACTACAGGGAGCTGCGGGAATCTCTCAAGAAGGCGGGCCATTCCTTTCTCACCAACTCGGACACCGAAGTCCTTCTCCGGATGTATCAGGAGCATGGGCCCGAGGGCATCACATCCTTGAACGGCATGTTCGCTTTTTTGATCTACGATCGAGAGAAAAAACGGATCATGGCCGGCCGCGATCATTTCGGGATCAAACCCCTCTATCTTTGGGAAAACTCCAGGCATCTTGTCTTCGGCTCCGAAATCAAGGCCCTTGTCGAACACCCGGCCGTCGACATCGCGGCCAACTATGACTCCATCCAGGAGTACATCGTCTTTCAATATGTCCTCAACGACGAAACTTTTTTTCAAGGCATCCAGAAAATTCGTCCGGGCCATTATTGTCTCATCGACCTCGAATCTTTTGAAAAGAAGACGGTCAAGTTCTGGCAGCCGGATTTTCGCGTCGATACGGACCACACCGAAGAATATTTTGTCGGAACGCTGCGGAGGCTGTTGGAGGACGCCGTCGCCCTTCAACTGCGGAGCGACGTGCCTATAGGAGCTCACCTCAGCGGCGGACTCGATTCCAGCATCGTCTCCATCCTCGCCTCCAAGAAAGTCCCTGGACCGCTCCGAGCCTTCACTGGAGCCTTCCGGGAAGGAGCGGAATTCGACGAAACTCGCTATGCCCGGGAAGCGGCAAAAGCGTGCCGGGCGGAGATGACCGAAGTCTTTCCGACAGAAGAGGATTTCGTCGAGGTCCTGCCCAAGCTGATCTATCATATGGACGAGCCCATGGCCGGGCCCGGCCTCTTTCCCCAATACATGGTCGCCCGTCGCGCCGCCCAAGACGTCAAGGTCGTCCTGACCGGACATGGAGGAGACGAGATCTTCGGCGGATACGCAAGATATGTCATCGCCTATCTTGAACAAGCCCTCAAAGGGGCGATCTCCGAAACATTGGATGAAGGCGAACACATCGTCTCCCTGCAATCCATCCTGCCCAACCTGCCTTTCCTTCGCCGGTATATTCCGACGCTCCGCTATTTTTGGGAGTCAGACCTTTTCCAGCCCATGGACCGCAGATACTTCCGCCTGATCGACCGCAGCCGCGGAGACAGGAGTGCTCTCCACGACGATTTCAACGCCGGCTTCAGCCAGGAACGGATTTTTTCCCGATTCCAGGCCGTCTTCAACCATCCCGACACCCTGTCTTATTACAACAAGATGGTTCACTTCGATATGTGCGCGAGCCTTCCGGCTCTGCTCCATGTCGAGGACAGAGTCAGCATGGCCTGTTCCCTGGAATCCAGAGTCCCTCTGCTCGACCCTCGCATCGTTGAGTTGGTCACTCGGATGCCGCCCCGGATGAAATTCAAGGGGGCCGAGATGAAATACATCCTCAAGAGATCCATGAAGGATATTCTACCTCCTCTCATTCTCGACAGAAAGGACAAAATGGGCTTTCCCGTGCCTCTCCATCTCTGGACCAGAAACCGCCTTGGGGCGTTTTACAGGGACATCCTTCTCTCCCCGACGTGCAAGAATCGGGGAATCTTCAATCTACCCCGGATCGAAAAGCTCATGGACACAGAAGACGCCTACGGCCGCAGGTTATGGGGCTTCTTGAATATCGAGCTCTGGTTCAGACAATTCATCGATCAAAAACGAGGAGATCTGTCCTAGCCGGGAGTCGACGATGGAATCTGACGCCTCTTGGAACCCGCAACGCTGGAAAGTGGAGAAAATTGCCGTTATCGGCGCCGGGATTGTCGGAATCCCGATGGCCGCCCTTCTGGCTCAGGCCAGGATTCGGCAGGGATCGGAAGAGCCTGCCCATGTCGTTCTTGTCCAGCGTCGGTCGGAAACCTCCGGCTGGAAAGTCCAGGCCCTGAATTCAGGGCAATCACCGATCGGCGGAATCGAACCGGATCTAGGAACGATTGTCAGAGAAGCCGTGGCCCAAGGGCGGCTGAGCGCCGGCTATGAGGTCGCCGATCTTGAAGGGGCCGACGTGATCCTTGTCTGTGTTCAAACGGACAAAGGAGAGAACGGCCCCGATTATGGTCCCCTTCTGGAAGCCGTCTCCAATATCACAGCTCACCTCAAGAAAAGCCGGCCGGATCAGCCTCCCCTCATTATCTTCGAATCGACACTCGCCCCGACGACGATGGCCGTCCTGATCCAAGACCATTTTGCTCGAGAGGGGCTTTTGGACGGACGAGACGTTTTGCTGGGCAACAGCCCGAACCGGGTCATGCCCGGCCATCTCGTGGAGAGGATCAAAACTTCGGATAAGATCGTCGGCGGTCTCATTCCAAAAACGCCGGCCATGATCGGGGCTCTCTACTCGAAGATCGTGACCAGCGGCAAGCTCCGGTTCACAAACAGCCTGACGGCCGAAGTCGTGAAAACACTGGAAAATGCTTACCGGGATGTCCGGATCGCCTACGCCTCGGAAATCGCCCGTCTCTGCGATGCCCAAGATCTGAATTTCCATTCTGTCCGCCGCGAGGTGAACCGCAGGCTGGCTTGGAACGATCGGGCATCGGAAGATCCCCGGGCTGTTCCCGTCGGCGGTCTCTTGATCCCGACCATCGGCGTCGGGGGGCACTGTCTTCCCAAAGATGGATACCTGCTTCTCTGGCGACAGATGGAAAAAGGCCAGGATGTCTCAGCAAGCCTTTTTCTGGAGGCTCGGCGGATCAACGACGAATCCCCTGCCGCGGCCGTCGCTCTCATGGAGAGACGTTTCGGCAGACTCGCCGGGAAGTCCGTCGCTCTGATGGGAGTCGCCTACCGTCCCGATTCAGAAGACGCCCGGCATTCTCCGACGCTTGTCCTCGGCCGGCTCTTGCTCGAAAAAGGATGCCGGCTCGCCTTGCACGATTTCTATGTGAAGCCCGACGATCAGAATCTCGTCCGGTCCGGGATGGATGGCGTTTTTACTCAAGATCTGGACCAGGCCCTTCGATCGGCGAGCTTGGCCGTTTTTTGCACCGCCCACCAGAATTATCGTCAGGAGATGGAGCGCATCATCCGCCTGATATCCGGCCCGGCGAATTTCTTCGACGGCTGCAACCTCATCTCTCCCGGCGACGTTTCGCCGGCCTCTCCTCGCCCGGCCGGAATCGGGAAGGGACAGATCCCGCCTTCGGCAGAATATATCGATTTTGTCCATGCGGGATTCAAAACCATAGAACTCGGGATCGCCAACGAGCTCCAAAGGCTGATCCATTTCCTGAATGAAGGCTATGCCGGCGATGCTTTCAACCGGCTTGACTTTCATGAGGTTCAAAGATTGGCCCAGACATGCCTGACCGGCTGCCGGATTCCGGATCCGGCGCCCGTGACTCATCTTCCTCTTTATCAAGGGCATTTTTCCCGGCTGGCCAAACGGGCCCTGGAATCTTCCGCCGGAAAGGACTTGACGATTCAATCCCATGAATGACTCCAAACCACTCGCCTGTCTGTCGATCGACTTGGACAACCAATGGTCCTATATGAAAACGCACGGCGATGCTGGATGGGAAAAATTCCCCTCTTACTTCGAGTCTCTCATCCCCAGGGTCCTCGAACGCCTCGATTCCTTCAAGCTCAAAATCACGTTTTTTATCGTCGGCCAGGACGCAGCGCTCGAAAAAAACAGGAAAGCCCTGGCCGAGATCACCAGGAACGGCCATGACGTCGGCAACCACTCCTTCCTTCACGAGCCTTGGCTTTCCTTTTCTCCCGCAGAAAAGATTCGACGGGAAATCCTGGATGCCGAGCGGGCAATACTTGGTGCCACCGGGCAAAGGCCGGCCGGCTTCCGCGGTCCCGGTTTCTGCTGGAGCGCGGACATGATGAACATCCTGGCCGAATTGGATTACATCTATGATGCCTCGACATTGCCGACCTGCCTAGGCCCCGTAGGAAGGCTTTACTACTTTTCGAAGTCCGGTCTCAGCGCCGAAGCCAAAAAACAGCGCCGGAATCTCTTCGGCAGCTTCCGGGACGGCCGTCGTCCGGTCAAGCCTTATCTCTGGCTCTTGCCCTCCAAGAAACGCCTCTTGGAGATTCCCGTGACGACGGTCCCGGGCCTTAAGCTCCCCTTTCACCTCAGCTACCTCGTCTACCTCAGCCTTTATTCTCCGCCGCTCATGGCCCAGTATCTCGATATGGCCGTAAGGCTCTGCCGGCTGTTCGGGACAGGCTTAAGCTTCTTGCTTCATCCGCTTGATTTTCTGGGCCGTGACGAGGCGCCCGAGCTGGCCTTCTTCCCCGGGATGAAGGCCGAAAAAGACGACAAGCTCAGACTCTTTGATCGGGTCATCCGGAAGATCTCCGGGAGTTTTCAAATCGTCGATATGAGAACTTACGCCAAGGCTTCGATAAATCGAAGCCGGACGTTGTCCCTTCACAGGGCTTTTCCAAAGCCGCCAGCCGCGGAATTCGAGAGAGGACGCCCATGAATGAAACCAAAATCAAACCGGAAAACGAACGATCCTTGAACGGCCCTTCGGCGGAGGTCAAGCCTCTGGTCTCCCTGGTCGTTCCCGCCTATAACGAGGCAGAAATCCTGGAAAAAAACTTGAATATTCTCTGCCAATATATGCAAAGGCTTGAATCCGATTACCGCTGGGAGCTCTTGATCGTCAACGACGGAAGTGCGGATGCAACGGGAGACATCGCGGACGCCTTTGCCGCGGGCAGGACCAACGTGATCGTCCTCCATCACATGTTCAATTTTCGGCTGGGCCAAGCCCTCCGCTACGCCTTTCACAGAAGTTCGGGGGACATTGTCGTCGTCATCGATATCGACCTGAGCTATGCTCCGGACCATATCGGAGTGATGCTCGCGAAATTGAAAGAGACGAGGGCAAAGATCGTCATCGCCTCTCCGTACCGAAAGGGCGGCCAAGTGTCCCATGTCCCCTGGGGACGCCGCCTGCTCAGCCGCTGGGCCAATCGCTTTCTATGTCTGATGGCCACCAAGGACTATTTCTCGGACAAGCTGACGACCATCACGGGCATGGTCAGGGCCTACGACGGCCTTTTCATCCGGAGGCTGAGCCTATGGGCGATGGACGTCGACATCAACCCGGAAATCATCCACAAGGCCAAAATTCTTCGGGCGCGCATCGTCGAGGTCCCCGCCCGTCTCAACTGGCAGCCCAAACGGAAAGGCGCGGCCAGAACTAAACGAAGCCAGTCCACGCGACGCATCCTGAGGAGCATCATTCAAAGCTTTGTCTCGGGCTACATGTTCCGGCCGTTTATGTTTTTCATCATGCCGGGCCTCGTCCTGTTTCTCCTCTCTCTTTATCCCCTGATCTGGACGGTGATCCATACGGTTGATCAATACAGAAAGCTGGCCGGCTTGGGCCTGACGTTCGATTATCGCCTGTCCGAGGCCATCGGCGCCGCCTTCAATATTTCTCCCCATGCTTTTATCGTCGGCGGCATTGCCCTGATGGTGTCCATCCAGCTCATCAGCCTAGGCTTGCTGGCTCTCCAGAAAAAACGCTATTTTGCCGAGCTCTTTTTCCTCAACAGCACGATGTACAGAGACCATCGAAACAACGGCCGGCCAAAGAAATCAGGTCCCATCGAATGAAACCTCGGGAAAATCTCGATGTCAAGAGTCCTTCGAATTCAGGCGAATCGATCGCCGTTGTCGGAGGCGGCATCGCCGGAATCGCCGGCGCCCTAGAGCTGGCCAAAAGCGGAACATCCCGAGTGACGATTTTTGAGAAGGCCGGCCAACTGGGAGGGCTGAATTCCCCGTACCGGTGGCAGGACCTAATCTGCGACCGCTTTTATCATGTCCTCC
>JAPKZH010000342.1 GCA_026393905.1 Candidatus Aminicenantota bacterium | reverse complement strand
CCTGTTTGACTTTTTGGGTACCGCAGATCCCCGACGCGAAAAGGAAGTCGAGCAGGCGCTCATGGATCACATTCAGCGGTTTCTCCTGGAATTGGGTGTTGGTTTTGCCTTTGTCGGTCGGCAGGTCCATTTGGAGATTGGTTCACAGGACTTCTACCTGGATCTTCTCTTCTATCATCTGAAGTCAGGTCTTGGAATATCAGTTTTGTAAATAAATTGGACCTTTTTAATCTGCCCGTCCCGGATGAAGATAAAGGCTTGGGGTCAGTCCTTGACACAGGACAAATCCTAGCCGGAAGGCATCCGAAATCAGGCCAAGCTCTAAGCTCTTATTAAAAAATTGTAGCACTTGTGCCTCCTTAAAAATTACTTTTTGTTGACACAGCCGAATCTTCCGTTTTAAAAAGAAAGGAACCTGGTGGGGTCGGACCAAGACAAGTACCTGAGTCTACGGGACAATTCCGAAAAAGAGAGGCTCTTTTTAGGCTTAGAATGGCAGTTTTAGGGTTGAAATCGCCCTGATAAGGAATATTAGGTGGACCAAGAAACACGTATTCTTGGGACATATCGGGTTGAATCTCGTCCACTTAGTCTGGCCTAGCCCGACCCGAGTCAACACACCAGAAAGCTTTACCAGAACCACTTCGATCCTTGTCTGGTCGGCCCGCGCTGTTGCCATCTGCGGCGGGAGGGTAGAGGGTAGTCAGAGATGAATGGTATCGGTTTCCCAGCCTTCGACCGCTACATCGGCATCGACTATTCGGGTGCGCAAACGCCGACATCGAGCCTCAAAGGCCTGAGGGTCAATATGGCGGAAAGAGCATCACCGCCCGTCGAAGTACTGCCGCCACCCAGCCCCCGCAAGTATTGGACTCGCCGCGGCATCGCTGAATGGCTCGTTGAGCGTCTTTGCGAAGAACAGCGGGCGCTGGTCGGGATCGACCACGGTTTCTCGTTTCCACTTCGGTATTTCGAGATCCATCGCCTACCGCCCGATTGGCCGGCGTTCCTCGACGACTTCCTACGCCATTGGCCAACTGACGAGGACAACACGTACGTCGATTTCGTGCGAGAGGGCATTCGTGGCAACGGCGCAGCCCGTAGCGGCAACCCTCGCTGGCGGCGGCTAACTGAAGTGCGGGCTGGCGGGGCCAAGTCGGTTTTTCACTTCGACGTACAGGGGGCGGTGGCGAAATCCACCCATGCCGGGTTGCCCTGGTTATACTACCTTCGACGGCAGGTCGGCGACCGGGTCCATTTCTGGCCGTTCGACGGCTGGGATGTCCCACCCGGGCGGTCGGTGATAGCAGAGGTCTTTCCATCCCTATGGAGACACGGCTTTGAACACGAAGGGCGTAGCCGCGATCAACACGACGCCTATTCGATCGCGGCCTGGATGCGCCGCGCTGACCTTGACGGCAGCCTTGCAGAGTTTTTCAAGCCGTCTCTGACGCTTGCTGAGCGCACGGTGGCCGAGGTCGAGGGGTGGATTCTGGGGATCAAGTGATTTCTTCGCGTTTCGATTATGACGATACGGGCGGGACGTTGTTGACAACGTTGAATAACTCACCGCCTGGTTCTTTTTTCTTTCGAGCGGATCTTCTTGGAAAAGACAAAGGGGTTGTTTACTATTTAACTAACTTAATTAAAAGGTGACCATAGAATAGTTGACCTTTTCAAATGCGGATTGTCGAAAACTCCGG
>JAPKZH010000534.1 GCA_026393905.1 Candidatus Aminicenantota bacterium | reverse complement strand
GATCGTGCCGTCGTCGGCGGTCCCGGACCGGGACAGGATGCCGACGACCTTGAGCTCGACGTTCTTTTCCGGAATGAGGAGCTTGTCCCCGACTTCTCGCTGCTCGAGCTCGGCCGCCTCGTAGCCGACCACGGCCTCCATTGCGCTGGGATCGGTGAACCAGCCGCCCTGCTTGAACTTAAGATAGGCCTTCATGGCGGGAAAGGTGGTCGGGTCGACCCCGAGGTAGGCGTTGATGCCGCCGGTTTCGCCCCTGTTCGGGTCGAAGATCGCGGCCATGAGCTGGGGTGTGACCTTTTCGACCTCGGGATGCTTGAGGATGTCGGCGATGACTGCTTCTTTCATATAGCGGAGGCCGGTGCCCCCTTTGAGCATCAGTGTCGCGGCCTCATAAGGGCAGCCTTTGGCCGTGACCAGGACCTGGAAGCCCATGTTGTCGATGTCCTTGTTCAGGGCAGATTCGTAGCCCTTGTTAAAGCCGAGCAGGCTGACCAGCACCCAGGCCGAAAGCCCGATGCCCAAGATGGTCAGCGCGCTCCGCGTTTTTTTCCGGAGCAGGTTCTTATAGGCAACCTGGTAGATATTAATTTTTTTAGGCATGATGGATCCTTTCAAATATGTCTTCGCGAGGAGCTTTGTGAGGAAGCAATCTCCCGCCCATTGCGATGAGATTGCCACGCCCTTTCAGGGCTCGCAATGACAGGTTTTTTTCTTCGATAGGCATCTTAATTATTTTAAATGCCGGTTGCCCAGCAGAAACTCATCGCAGAGGATCAGGTTTTTCTTTGTGGCGCGCAAAGCGGACCGGAAATCCGACTCAGCCTCCGGCGCCGGATTTTTGATTCCTGCGACGCGGCTTTCGCCTTTGATTTGACCCGTCACCACGTCGTAGTTCTGGAAGTCCTTCAAGTTGAGCCCGACGAACTGCCGGCCGAAGGAAGGGTCTCGGAGAAGCTTGGCATACTGATTGGTCAGCTTCTGAAAATAGAACGCCCGGATGTTTCCTTCAAGGTCCAGTGCCAGAAAGACCTGGATACCGCCGAACTGGCCTTTCTGATTGACGCCATGGATATAGCCGATGAGCTCCTTGCCTTTGAAGATCTGGTACATGGTATAGGGGACATCGGCGGTTTCAAAGAGCCCTTTGAATTTATCCCCGAGCCGCTCTTCAATTTTGCGAAGCAGCGCCTCGCCGCCTTTCTGGGCCATCGAGACATAAAGAGTCTTATAGCCCGTTGATTCGGGGAAGAGGCGCTTGACATCACGGTCGGGATCGTTGAGGTCGCATCCGACCGCCGCAAACAAAAAAGCGCTAAAATACAAACATATGAGAATTACGGATATCAATCTGTTCATGTCTTTATTTTGGAGTTAATCTTTGTAAACAAAACTGGGATGGCGCGGCGTGTGTCCGTCCGTCCGCAGCCCCTGAGTGACGGGTGGGAGAAATGGCTTGAAAAAAATTATCGATGAGTGACATAAATCCCCCTGCTCCCTTGGAAATCAAGGCGGATAAAAGAGGTCGACGGACGGGAACGGGCCGCGACGGGACCTGCCGCTTCTTTTTTTAACGATGGCATTTAAAACCTGATGCCCTTGTAAAAATAAGCTTGGATAACGAAACGGGCATCTTTCGTGTCTTTGTCAACCTGGACCATCGCCCGCAGGGTCCAATCGGCCGTCGCCAGGTAGGTTGCGCCCACGGTGAACTGGATTTGGGTCTTTTGCCGGGCGAACACGATGACCGGCTGGGCCTCGAGCTTGAGCCGGCTCTCTTCGAGCAGCCCCAGGCCCGTCCGCCAAAAAAGGGCGAACACGCCCTGGCCGTTTAACCCTCCGCCCAAGAATTCGAGGCGATGTTCCAGGTTGTTCCTGAGCCAGGTGAAGTCAAGGCCGGCCATAGAAAACTCCATAGGCTCATCGGACATCAAATGATATCCCATGACGTCCAGGACTTTGCCGTAGCCTGCCGAGAAACCGACGCTGTAGTTGTCCTGGTTGAGGATTCCCCTGGAGAACCGTCCGGCCAGAAAATAATTCCCTTTAAAGGTGAGAGGCATCCCCGACCCGGTGGTCAGTGAAATCCCGGCGTTCCCCCAGGCATAATCACGCTCGAGGCCGATTCCCCAATCCCGGTCAAAGCCGAAACCGTTCATGGACAGCGGCTGGAGAAGCTGGGCGTGGCTGTCGAGGGAGGAAGCCAGGCCGAATTTGGGGCGGTTGTGGCCGACCCAAATATCCGCGGCCCTGGTTTTGATCTTGAGATAGGCGTTGTAGAGTTGGGGCTCGAGCGTCTTTTCTCCTTCGGCGTTGACTGCCAGGCGCGCTTGGATGGCCAGGACGGCAAAGTCGCCGGATTCTCCGGAAAACCTCTGGACGTAATCGAAGCCGAGGCTGGGCTTCTGCATGGCCTCCAGTTGGCTCATGGAAAAAAAGACGGCTTTTTTCAGGGCCGTAGAATAGCCGGCGATGCCCTGGGCTTCGAGAAAAAATAGATAATTGGCGGAAAAGGCAGACCCGCCGGCCACGGCCAGGATCAAGAATCCGAAGATCATGCACTTTTTAAACATCGAAGGTCAGGCTCCCGTAAAAGACGGGTTTGCCGTCTTTGAGAAAAGTCAGCCGGACTTCCCAGTCGCCGGGCATGACGATATTGACGGGCAGCAGGTAATCGTTTTTTTTGTTCAGCTTGAATTCCTGGTCGCCGGAATCGTGGGCGCCCCTCATCGAGGGCATGTCGGACCGGCCTTTGATCAGGAAGGGCGTTAGCTTATCCCCGTTTTTATTGAAGACCTGGACGACGAGGATGACCGTCCCCATTTTGGGCCTTTCGCTGAATTTATAGGTGAAATAGAGCTCCTCGTTGATCCAGCCTTTCTTCCCCGGACCCGGCAGCGGCTTGTAGACGATCTCCTCTTTGGCCGCCGCGGCCTGGCCGGACGGCGGACGCCGCGGGCCGCCATCGGGGAGCGCGGCAAAACTCCAGGCCGCCCCGAGCATGATACAGAATCCCAGGAAGAAAAGCCTGGATATCACGAATTTTTGGCTCATGGGATGCTCCTGTTGAACCCATATTTACACTAATCTTATGTAAATAATAGTATATGCTCTTATCACCATTCTGTCAAACAGGGAGGACCTCTTAACGAATTCCAATCCGTGCTTATGGAGCCCCTCTATGATAGCCCCCCCCGGCGAATGCAAGATCGCAAGCGCCAGCGAAAAGAGCTACTGTTTGTGGGAGGCCAGTTCCTTGCCGGCGGCCGGCTTCCAGCCTTTCAGGGCGGCCCGCTTTTCATAGGGGATCTTGGAGATGATTTCGTCGACCGTGGTGATGCCAGCCTCGATTTTTGACCAGCCGTCTTCAAAGAGGGTGACCATGTCGGCGCCGCAGGCCGTACTCCAGAGCTCTTCTTCCGTGCACCCTCGAGCGATCAGCCTCTTGAGCTCCTGGTTCAGGACAAGAAACTCGTAAACGCCGACACGCCCTTTAAACCCCGTGTATTTGCACTCTCGGCAGCCGCGGCCTTTGAAGAACTTCTTGATCTTGGGGACCTCCAGCTCCGGGACGATCTCCGGCGGGATCATCTCCACTTTGCAATTTTTGCAGATCCTGCGGACGAGCCGCTGGGCCAGGATGCTCGTGATGGACGAGGCCACGAGATTCGGTTCGAGCCCGATGTCGATGAGCCTGGTGATCGTCGCAATCGTGTTGTTGGTATGGACCGTGCTCAGGACGAGATGGCCGGTCAGGGCCGCCCGCGTGGCGATCTCCGCCGTGTCGAGGTCCCGGATCTCGCCGACTAGGATCGTGTCGGGGTCCTGCCTGAGAAC
>JAPKZH010000002.1 GCA_026393905.1 Candidatus Aminicenantota bacterium | reverse complement strand
TGTTCGCTCGCATCCAAGAAAGCGTCCGATGTTTTTGAGGCCATTCGAGTATGTCGGGAAATAGATATGCGGATGGATCACCGACAGGACGTTCGTCGCTCGTTCCAGAATTGCATCAATTTTCGGATGAAGGCATTCTGGTAGTCTCGCCTTCATCCGTCTCAAGGCAACCGTTTCGTAGCCTCCGTAATGCAGGATTCGAAAATCAGCCAATTGACAGACTGCTTCGGCAAATTGGGTAAAAATGATCGGTTCGTCTGACTTTTGATCCGCCCAAAACGCGTGGAAGGTTTCTTGACCATCCGAGACAACCAAAGCGCCGATGAGGTAGTAGAACTCACTGTCAGGCAGTCCCTCGATGTCGAGGTAGACTCTGGACCTTGAATCTGGAAGCTGCGGATTTCCGTGAAGGTGAATTGTATTCTCACGAATCGAGAGGGCCTGCAGCGCGAGGTAGTGCGGCTTGGCAGGATTCTTGGCCCTCTTCGGCGTTCGGCGAAGCCTGAAGGTGTACGAAAGCTGCGTGACTGTGAAGATGCCCTTGCTGCGATGCCTACTACGTTCTTTCTCCATCATACCAGACAACAGGCTCAAATCGTCTGCCTCAATCGCCTTCTGCCTGCACCGGGCTTGAAATTCGCACTCGGCACAATGCCGATTCAGAATGAGTTCTGGAGGCGAATTGCTATAAAGCGACGTGGCGATTCTCCCTGTCAGTTTCCGCACCTCGCTCGCCAGCGGCGAGGTCTTCACATTCAGCGTGGCTTTGTCGTCCCCGTGGATGATCTTGCCGAGACCAACCTCACTGCCAAGCATTTCCGACAAGGCGAACACATCGAACATCAGTAGCAGCTTATCGCGGCGGGTGAGTTTGTTGGTGAAGATGAATCGAATCGGGATGAACTGTGCGGGTTGGCCCTGCCCTTCTGAGGGCACCCTTTCCACGGCGTGAATGCTGGATTCCAGATTCTTTGCACGAGCTACGAGGTTCACGGCCAGCCGCCATTTGGTCGTCTTCAAGTTTTTCGTGCTGGCTGGGTCGACGACGAATTCACCGGGTGCCGCCCCTTCCATCAAGCGTTTGATCCCCTCGCTGCGGTAAGACTCGTTTTGAGTCCGAATCCAGTCGGCGTAAGCGTTTTCAGTCCCCGCTTCATCGAGTGACCTGAGGTAGCATTTGGTGGGGCACTTGAGGAAGGCTTCGAAGAGATGGGCGGTAATCGTCATGCTCATGACACTCCTCCTTCTCGCCACCAAGGCACTCGAAACCAGAGTCCCTGGTATGCATCTTAGATTTGTGGTAGGTTTACCTGCCACAGCAGTGTTGCTTCGCCCTGGAGGACCTCAAAGACTGGTCCCATACGCATGACTCCCGCGCAGAGGGGGCCTGGGCATTTGCCTCTATCACGTTTTCATGTGCACCGCCGTTTTCAATCTGAAAGTTGTGGCCGACGCTTCGCTTGACTATTCAGACATGGCAAGCATGATTTGCAGCATCATCGGCAGATGGAAAATGCCCGAACAGAAATGCTAGGCCATGTTCTACTGGAACCACATCGCGCGCGCCTAGACAGCACCGATGGTTTTGCACGGCCTGACTCTCACCGACCCAATTTGACAGTTCGACGATTACTGCTATACCATGTGCACCACCATTTCCGGCATCAACTGCTTTATTTGGGCTGCGATGGGACTTAAGACCAAATACCGGGACATCAGCCTTCACGCTGTCCCCGAATTGGAGTACGGCAACCAGTGGCACATTTATGACAACATCATGCCCGCCCTCTACACACGCTACGACGGCAAGACCATTGCAGACGTAGCAGACATCTGGAAGGCGGACACGTGTGAAGCTTCCGGCAGAATAACTGAGCTGGGGTGGGTTGAATATACGAAAAATGTAAAGAAAGAGTTAAAAAAGAGTTCGTTGCTTCCACC
>JAPKZH010000649.1 GCA_026393905.1 Candidatus Aminicenantota bacterium | reverse complement strand
GCGGAGCCGTACTTGTCGAAAATCGGCTCCCAGGTCGTTCCGGCGTTGACGGATTTCCAAACGCCGCCGGACGCCGCCGCGACCAGGACCTGGGTGAAATCACTGTCTAGGGCTTCGAAATCCGAAATGCGGCCGACCATGTTGGCCGGTCCGACATTGCGCCACTTGAGGTCTTTGATCAGGTTGGCCTCCGGGCTTTGGGAAAAGAACAGGTGCGATAAACCCAGAACCAGCCAGATCAAAACCAAGGCGCGGAACGCCCTCTTAAGATTTGATGCCATTTCTCTACTCCTTCTCGAAGTGAAACATAAGTTGGAGGAATTATATAAAAAATGATCGGGGCAATTCAACGGCCTTTTTTCTAAGTTCTCTTCTATTTTCTATGGGTAGAAAGGGGAAGCGATCCGGAGACGGCTAAAGCGACCATGGAAGGTTTAGCCTTCCCGAGTCCTCATTCGAGGGCAGCCGGCTCGGAAGAAGCCGGCCGGCGATGTTGTCTGAGCTTCCCGGCCGACGTCCGTAAAATCGATGCCGGGAAGCGAGTTCTGAGCCGCCGAGAAGGAGGGCTCGGGAACGGCGTTAAAAACCCGGATGGGGAGCAAGGCCGTTTCCGGATCGTTTCCAGGACAATTTGTGTCCATACAAAATGGAAGAGGATCAAAATTAATATTGAATTCTTGGATCGATCGGGATATAAAATGATAAATTCGGGTTAACGCTGATGGTTGGAAACGAAAAAACCTCATTGAAGAGGCTCCTCAACCGCCCTTCCGGGGAGCGGCCGTTCATCGTCCTCGCTGAGCTCACGCCTCTTCCCGGCCACGACCTGGGCAACTTTGAAAAATTCCTCAAGGACTACGCCCAAAAGAAAAATGCTCTGCCCGAAGATTTCAGGTTCGCCGGCATCACCATTCCCCAAAGTCCCAACGGCGTCGCCTCGATGAGCCCCGCCGATATCTTTTCGATTCTCGAGATGAGAGATCTATGGGCCGGCCTGGACATCATTCCGCATGTCACGGGCAAGGATCACAATGCGGAGGCCATCAAGACATATCTCATCGGCCTGCAAAAACTCGGACTGGATTCCGTGCTGGCGCTCACCGGAGACAAGCCCTGCTCGGGGAAAGGCGTCTTTGAAGTCGATTCCCTAGGCCTTATTGAGCTGGTCAAGGAAATGAATTATGAATCGTTCGGCCGGGCTAGGCCGGGCCATTTTGACCATGTCCATCAATTCACCATTCTGGCCGCCGTTTCCCCGTTCAAGTACTCGGAAGCCTCCCGGCGGCAGCAATACTTCAAAATGGAAAAGAAAATCCAATGCGGAGCGGACGGCCTCATCACCCAAATGGGTTGGGACTGGCGCAAGAGTGAAGAGCTTTTCCGCTATCTCCAAGAAAAGTCGATCGAGACGCCCGCCTTCGGAAATGTCTATCTCCTCTCCACGGCGACACCCGCGGCACGGTTGATGTTTGAGGGAAAGCTCCCCGGCTGTCTCGTAACCAAAGAACTCTATGAAAAGATCGCCCAGGAGAGCCTGGCCGACCACATCGAACGGGCCGCCCAGCAGGTGGCGATGTATCGGGACATGGGAGCAGCGGGCGTTGATCTTGGCGGCCTTCTGGATTTCGACGGGCTGGTGACGATCTTGAACCGGGCCGGAGAGATCGGCCGGGATTGGCGGCGGTTCGAGGACAATCTTAATTTCGGCATCAAGACACTTCCGGATGGGAGACCGGGATATTATTTATATGAGGAAGACGGCCGGCCTCGACCTCCTTCGCGGCCGAAGGCATCCGTCTCAAAAAAGACGTTTGACCTTCTCCACCGGACCCTCTTGACGCCGGGCCAAGGGATGTATCCAGTCGTCAAAACGGTCCTCAAAAGCAGCCGGTCGCTGCGCCGGGAACGAGGGATCTTCTACAAGCTGTTTTTTGCTTGGGAGAAAGCCCTGAAAACCCTGCTCTTCGACTGTGAAGAATGCGGCGATTGCTACCTGGTCGAAAATTTCGGCCTCTGCACGCTGGGAAAGTGCGAAAAAGGACTGCCGAATCCACCGTGCGGCGACGCCGATCCCAACGGGCTCTGTCCCCATCGTCCGGAAGCGCGCTGCATCGGCGAGCTGATTTATGAAGCGGCTGCCGGCGAAGGAAGAGAGGGATTAAAAAAACTGGCGACCGCGGTCAACCCAAGCCGTCTTCCTGCGCTCGAAGGAACCGCTTCCCTCCTAAACTATCTTTTTCAAAAGGACCATACCCAAAAAATCGGCCTGATCCTGATCGGCGAAAACCTCCACGCCAGCATCCCCAAACCCGGGGCCGCCATGAAAGAGCTTATGGCCATGGGACCGAACGCCCTTGTCCGGCCGAGCGGACCGCTGGACTACATCATCTCCTTGATCCATTCCCAGGTCAAGCACGGCGCGGATTTCATCGATGTGAACGTGGATGCCTTCGGCGACAGCAACCTGGAGATGCGGAAGGCCTTGATGCAGGACTATGTCCGGTTGATCCGCAATCACAGCGGTGGGGTTCCGGTCTGCGTGGACAGCGGCTCGCCGGAGGTCCTCAAAGCCGGCCTGGAGGAATGGTATCGCGACGCCCCGTCGTCCATGGCCGTCCCCCTGCTGAATTCCGTGAAGACCTACACCATGGACGAAATCCTTCCTCTGCGAAGCCGTTATCCTTTTAAGTTCATCGGGCTGCTTGTCGACATCCAATCGACGGGCTCGGAAGGCTCTTACTACGGCATCGACGAGCTTTACGACATGGCCCAAAGGATTTTCCGGGCGGCGACTGGAAAATACGGTTTTCGGCCGCAGGACATCTTTTTCGATTCAACGGTTTTTCCATTGGCGATC
>JAPKZH010000292.1 GCA_026393905.1 Candidatus Aminicenantota bacterium | reverse complement strand
AAGGCCTGGACAGAGAGAACAAGAACGAACGGAGCTATCCCGATAGTGATTTTCAAAAAAAATGAGGTCATGCCCCGCATTTTTTTCCTGATCTCGTTCGGCTATTTTAAATTAAGCTTTTTTTAGGAGAAAAAGTCAATAGTTAAAAGAAAATACGAGGATGCTTGACTTTCCTAGACGGCGAACGTATATTCCCCGTCTAGACATAAGAAAAAATTCAGGGATCGGCAGGACACATCACCGTGCCGCGAAAAAAGCATGTATTGTCTTTAGAGGAGGAAACCATGAAAAAGACGGTTCTCACCGTTGGAGCGTGCCTCTTGTTCTTTATCTTGGCGATCCCAACCACGCCCGGCGTCCAGGGTATACGGGATATGGTGACCAAAAAGGTACAGCCTTATATAAACTCCGCCACCGCGAATTGGTCCTTTCTGGCCATCGATCTGGTCCTGAACGGGAAGAATTTCCCGCCTAAAACGGGCAGCGGCAATATCCGGCGGCTCATTCGTCTCCTTTCTATGGGTGGCGGCGTGGAGGGGACCAAGGGTTCCGCTTTCTATATGGGCCAGCTTGGGAACTGGACACCGGTCGTAATCAGTGACCTTATTCCTTTTGAAATTGTGGTTGGCCGTAAATATAGGATCGGCTTGGTCGAGTTTGATGAGTTCAACCCAAACATCAAAAAGCTTATCTCTAATGACGTGGAACTCTTCATTCTCATGAACCTAGACCACGTCACTCCAAACCCCGTTCCCTATGGTACGACGGAGGTCGAGGTCACTACGACTAATTGGTTGGGGCCGCGAGGAGCCAAGATCGTCAAGCTCGGCAATTCGTCCGCCCCGGTTACCCAGTGGATAGAGCTCAATAACACAAAATTCAAAATCAGCATCCCGAAAGGCCCAGCCTGGCCGGGCACCTACGAACTCTTCGTCGAGGAGAACGGGACCGCCGTTTCCAGGAAAGTCCAGGTCCAACTGCTCGGGGCCAAGATCAGATAGAGACGACCTGAGTTCATCCAACTCCAAGTTATTGGCCTTATCCGGGAGTCGATGAAGAAATCTGAGCGGGATTGAGAATCCCGCGCCTCGTTTAATATTGAGTGACCCGGATGGACGATTCGCCCCGTAGCAAAGTTTGTTTGGCGGTTAACAAAATCCTATAAATCCTCTCCCCCCAGGAAGACCGCAATTGGCCGTCTTCGATAGGGATCGTCTCGAGAGCTGCGCTCCACAGGCTCTTATCGTAAAGAATAACAACAGGTTTTGTGTCTTTGAGCCCGTCGGGATTTTCCAGTTTGATCTTTCCCTCGGCCGTCAATTCCGGCTTGAGCCAACTCATCAAGGTCATCTGGACGGGTTTTCCGGCGCTCTTTAGAACGTAACTGTCACGAAGGATAACCTGCTTGCCTCTCTCGAGCGTCAGGGCCCGCTTCCAGGTTTGAACTAGGGCCTCCTCCGGATAGGCTTTGGCGATGTCAAGGCTGAAAGAAACGGCCTTCGTCCCGGACTTGTAGGCGACGTCGGTCGCCCGGAAATCCCGGCCTTCCTTTTGCATCACGCCGTTGATCGTGGGCAGGTTGTGGTAGGCGGACTGCATGGTCCAAATCTCGTACCGCCGGTTGCTGAAGGTCTTGGCGGTGTAGGCTTCGACACCGACATCGACGAGGACCGGATGGCCGTCGGCGTAGACGATGAAATTGCCCACGTCGTTGTGGTTGTGGCTCTCGGCATTGTGACCGCCTTTGGCGGCGAGATAGAGTCCTTTGGCCGATCCCTCGAAGGACCTAGCCCCCATGACCTGCAGTTCCGGGAGCCAGAAATCCCGAGTCAAAGGTTCTTTGGGCGGCGCGTTCGTAAGCTCACTGATGAGAAAAAGCGTGGGCAGAACCCTGCCCAGCCAGCCGAAACTTCCCCGGACATAATCCTCTCCCAAATTCTGCTGTTTGGCCAGAAACGCTCCGAAGCCCATCATGTCTTGATCCCGGATACTCTTTCCGAAGCGATAGATCACCGAGGCATTGGCGTTCAGCTTCGCCGCTGCATCGGCGAAATTGATGTAGTAGCGGCCGGAAATATAAACGCGGCCGATATACCGACCGATTTCCCGCGCCAGAGGGTGGTCAAAAATATTGAGCTGGCCGTTGGATGCGCCGTGGAGAAGCTCGAGGCAGTCATAGAGCGACGCGCCAGCCCGGTCCCAGTAGCCGGGGCCTTCATCGCAGCCGCCGTCTTTGGGGTAGGAGTTCAAGAATTGGTCCAAGCATTTGAGAACTTTCGATATGGATTGGATCCTCCGGTCCGGTTCTTTTTCCAGGAGAAGGGCGGCCGTCAGCCAGTTGGAGCAAATCCAGGGATTCCAGTTGTTCACTTTCTGACCCTGGAGGCCCATCCACCAGAAATCGTCACGCACCAAGTTGACGGAGAGGATGCGGCGCTGGACTTCGTGATCGATGCGCTCCCGAACACGGGGGGAGATGCGGTGGAGCTGGTCGCCCAGGAGGTAATCGATCCAGGCCAAGAGCATCCCGGTTTCCGCGGCGAACAGGTCCACGGTCGGTTCGGTGACATCGGGAAGTCCGGAGCCCTTTTTCTGGGCCCCGATATGGGCGGGAACGCCCCAGTATGTTTCTTCGCAGATCGTCCAGATGCCGTTGAGGATATCATCCAGGAAGCGGCCTTTGGCCTCGATGCATTCGGCGATGACGAGCTCGGCCAGCTTTGCCCTCCGGCCGAAGGAGATGGCCTCGTAGCGGCTCCGGTTTCCGTTCCTGACAAAATCCAGGAAGATGGAGGCTTTGGGCGTTACCCACTCGCCGTTCAAATGCTTTTCCGCCTGCCGGATGTATGCGGCGCGAATTTTCTCTGGGAGTTTCTGCCATTCCTCATGCTCGGCCGCTTTCGGGAACGGATGCCAATCTTGGAGCGGAAGAATGATCTCTTTCAACTTTTCCGGCGTGTAGACGCCGCTCAGCAAATCCAATTTTTCCTGAGCCGCCGCTAACGGCGAGAAAATGATGAGGGCCCAAAACCAAAGTCCCAATGCCGGTAGGTTCCGCATTCTCATCTTCAAGGCCTCCTCAGGACCATCCTGTCGGAATTCAGCAGCCTGGCGAAAAACCCGCCCCAGGGAATGAAGGCCGGCTGGTTAAAGGTCACGTTCACTGGCGGCTTTTGCCTCGGCGTTCCGGGATGAGAGAAGCTTATTCTATATGACGAATGAGGTCAATCCGTCTCGGGGCCGGGCCAGGATAATCCGGAAGGTCAATGAAGTGGGCCCGATGCTCTGCCCCCCGTGGGGCGGGCCGGCCTGCGTCGCGGCAATTTCCTTTTTTTGACGCTGTGACCCGGCCAGTCTTATTCATATTGAATAGAATTGCTGCCGATTGAATGGAAAGAAATTACTTCTTAATGAGCGGCTTATATTCTTGAAAATGTTCTTTGATTTCCCCTTGACCAACATACTTCGATAATAGTCGGTAATTCCGGCTTTCGTATCGAACCCTCCCGGCAAGGATGGCCGGATGGATCTTCAATTTATTCGCGACGGCATCGATCTCGGCCGAGGAAACCGGACTTTCTAGAAAAGCCTTGTTGATCTCATCCTTCGGTACGAAGGCTTCTTCCGCTAAGCGATCGGCGTCAAGTTCTCTTTTGTCCTCGATCTCTGCTTTGTGCCCACGCATATCCATATCATCAATAATAAATTCATTTTCTTCGGCAAGATGGAGAACCACGTGGCCAAGTTCATGAAGAAGGCAGAACCAAAAATTGTCGATTCGATCGTGCCTGAGAGTAAGGGAGATTACAGGCCTCCTGCCTTCTTGCAAAAAGGAAGCCCCGTCGATATAGGTCTTGGAGAAATGGGGGACGATTAAAAATAGGATGCCGATCTTATTAAGATATTCCTTGGCGAGAATTGGTCCATTATCGAAATAGCTCAGTTTCGCGATGTCTCTTAAAATTTCTATGGTCAGAGATTTTTTTAAATAGTTTTGCTTTAGATTGTTCTGCCGTGCCAAAATCATAGTATGCAGACACCATGCCCAAATAGCATATTGATCCGCTTTTGCGTTTTGTCTGGCGCTTTTACTTTTTCTGAAAAGGACGGCCGACACGGTCTTCGGACCTCCTGCTTGTTGAATAATTCGCCGTATATGTTCTTCTGCCCGGAGCTTCATGTCTTTGGTATTGTCGATAAGTCCTCTTTTTGCCAACTCTTTGAGCGGAAAACGATTCCACTCCAATTGAAGAAAATCGGATGGGAAGTTGGCTGCCGGCTCTTGAAGCAATACTTCGGCGGGGATTCCTAATCCTTTATTAAGAGCTCGCATCATGGCCAAGGAAAGAGGCTTTTTCTTGTTCAGAACCTCTGATACTTTGCTCCGGCTTCCTATGAATGGGATAAGGTCTTTTCGGCCCATTCCCAGCTGATCGATCCGAAATTGAATGGCTTCGACCGGGTCGGGACTCTGAATGGGGAAATGAGATTCTTCATACAACTCAACCAGTTTTGCCAGGAGTTCGAGTTCATCCGCTTCCCGGGTTCTTTCTTTTGCGTCCATAAGCTCTTCAATGCGAGCAAGAGCAGCATCATAATCTTTTTTTGTTTTAATCAATTTATTAACCATTAGATGGCCTCCGCATCGATCTTGTCATATTCACTATGCGTCCCAACAAATCTAATAAATATCGTCTTGGTCGGATAATTGATTTTGACGACCAACCTGTATTTATTTCCTCCAATGTTGAATACGACTTTGTTACCGCTCAAGAAGCTGGCATTTTTATATTGTTTTTTTATATCCTCGGGTGAAGTCCACTTAGAATGCTTAGCTTCATACCACCAAGATTCCAATGGGCCTTTCGCATCTTTGTGTCGTTCATAGAATTCTATGAGCGTCGGTCTCTTAATGACGTTCACGTAAAAAGTATAATATGTTCCTATTATGATATCAAGTAATATATTCCCAAAAAGGGAACGTATAGTAATTGGTTTGAGGCTGCCTCTTTCCCCATATCGAAGAAAAAGGAGCGCTAAAACTTATAGGCGGGATTCTTGGGATCGAAATCGGCGTCCGTGAGCCCGGCCTTCAGGTTGAGGTTCTCAAAGCCATAGTTTTCAATCAATAGGTTATCCCAATCGAAGATCTGAACCCTGGTGGGGAGCGTTGTCTCGAGGTCCACATGGATGACGGCCCGATAACAGTAATAATCTTTGGCCTTGGTTTTGGGAAGGACAAGTTCGATCTTTTGGGCTTTGCGGCCATAAACCATATCCTCGCCATGTTCTTTGAACTCAAGCTCGCCGGCCTCCAGGCCCTTGCTCACATTTTCCCCGAGGACTTTCACGAGATTGCCCAATCCCGTATCCGTGATCGGGTGGCGGTTTCCCTGCATCGCCTGACGCCCATTCGGGTCCAGGTTGACCGTGACCAGGCCCAGGATGCCTCCCTCATGGACTCTGACCTGGTTCTTGTTCCAACCCGCCGCATAGAGCGCCTCGCGGCCTTTATGGGGAGCCTTGATCCATTTCATGTAGACTTTGAAGGGCTTTTTGAACTTGAGCGAGATCGTTTCCTCTTCCCTGAGCTTTCCGTCGACGCGCTCTTGTTTGTGGAAAATGGCAGAGTAGCTCTCGATTTCCGCGTAGGACTTTTCAAGATTGGCCACCCAAATCCGGGGATCGGTCCCCGCCTGTCGCTCGGCTGCTACGGCCGCAGCCACGAAGACGAGCAATGCGGGGAGGACATTCTTTTTCATGCGTGTCCCACTCTAATAAATCAATGGCCTTGATTTCCAGCCATCGTCTGGATCCTTTTACAGGCTGATGTTTTTTCTCAGCCGGGCCAGGGCGTCTTGAAATTGTCTGGGGATCAAGCCGTGTTTGTCCGGGCCGACATCCAGCAAAAGATTGACTTGGTGCTCTCGGGCCGACATGAACAATTGAACCAGCTCCTGGTCCGGCCGCGGGTT
>JAPKZH010000597.1 GCA_026393905.1 Candidatus Aminicenantota bacterium | reverse complement strand
AGCATGGACGCCAGGATGAAATGCTATGCCTTCGGCTGCTTCCAGGCGCTTCTCCTGACCCGCTATTTTCCCGGCTGGCAGACCGACTTCTTCCAGAAGAATAAATTCTTGGACCAGGCACTCAATGAATCCCTCGGCCTGGCCAAAGAGGAAAAAGAGAAAATCGCCGGAGGGCTTAAAGATCGATACCCGGTCGGAGAGATCACTGACAAGCATACAAAGCTGATTCAAAAGAGAGACGATGCCCTCAAGATGATTCAAGAGCGCAAGGGCCGCGTCTATATCATCAATTTCAAGCAGACTCAGGAATATGTCCTCCCCAAATCATCCGGAGAGAGCCTCAGGATCGGCCTGATCAATATCTATCCGGATGGAATAGAGAAAATCAAAATCCAGGATGTTCTCTTTGAAGGCCGAAAGACGCCTATCATCCATGACCAACTTTACTACGTGAAATGGATCGACACCGAGGCCAAGGCGAACGAGAAAGGCTATGTTTTGAGCTTCAGCCGGAAAGAGGGTGAAGATATTTATTACGACGCCGAGTTCACGACCAAGGGCTTTACGCTCAAGGCCCCCAAGATCCAGGTCAAAGATGTCCCGGCCCGGGTCAAAGTGACGGTGCTATCTAAGATCAAGCAATAGATTCTATCCTACCCGACGGAAAAAGTAGAATCACTGAAACCGCGGACCCAGAATCCAGAAGAAAAATTAGAAGATGCCTTGGCTGACTTTTATCCGATTAATACAAGCGCAATTAATAAGGCAATTATGTATGGGCGGCGCCTAGGCCGCCCTCAAGCCCCCGTAGCGGAGGGGGGCCCCGTCGGCTTTTCCGATGGGGGGAACCGACGGGACTGGTTCCCCGGGGCGCGGGGGCAACGGGCGGCCTAAGCGCCGCCCCAAGGGAGATGTCACTTTGTTTATTGAGTTTGTATTAGAAAGGATAAAAGACGGGCGCCTTGCTTTTGGAATGAAAAACAAACCAAAAGAAAGGGGCAAGAAAAAGGGCCGAAATGCCAAGAGCCAAATTTCTTGGGCGCCCGTGTTTCTATTATAACATAAAATTTAGCGAAGAGATTCCTTAATCCATGAAAAAACAGGCAGGATGAAATTCAAAGGCCGTCTATCGGTTCCTCAGGGATAAATCGAGATGCGGTGGGCGCGGTAGATCGTGTCATAGGGGCTTTCGCTGAGCTCGCCGGCCAGGAGATTCTTGAAATGAACCATGGCCTCGAAGACGACCATTTTGTCGGGATAGGAGACCTCGATAATTTTCGCGTAATAGTCGGGCGGGTTCTCGACGATTCCGGGCACGATCAAGCGGTTTCGGGTGAGGGGCAAATATTCGACGTTGCTGATGATCAAGGAGAACGTCTCTTCTCCCCGTTCGCGGCCGTACTGCCAGACTTGTTCCACGGTCATCTTGTCTTCATGGACGCGGTACTCAACGCCTCTTGAGTAGAGAGGGCGACCGGGATGGAAATTCCTTCTCGCTCCGTTATCAAATATGAAGATGTTGCCGTCGGGAAGAAGGACGGGATAATGCGGCCCCCAGGCCCAGTCGAAATCGTCTCCGGCGACATAGCCGTCTTGAATGGCCGAATCATAGGGAATGCCGCTGGAGTCCACGGCCGTCAGCAAAAAGGGAGATAGCTCAAAACCCGACCCGTCATAGCCGGAATTTCCCCAGCCCAAATGCCCGGCCAATATCCATTTCAGCTGGTTGTCCCGGGTGACTTTGAGCATGCCTTGATGTCTTCCCGAGACGATAAAGCAATCGTCGTTCGGGCTGTACCAAAAGGAGTTCATGTGAAACCAGTCTCCGTTGGAATTCATTTGCTCGTTGCGGGCGACATCCAAGACCTTGCGCAGATCCCACTCCGTCACGACCGCCCCCGTCCCGCGGTCGATTTCGATCATGTGATCTCCCCGGCTCGGGATGAGACCGTTGCTGTTGACGATCCATGTGCCTTCTTTGTCGACGGCCGCCAAGAAATTGCCGGAGGGCAATTCGATGACGTCGTGATGGAAATTATATCCGGGGACGGTGATTTGGCGCTCCAATTTTCCGAGCAGGCTGTATTCATAGACGGAGTCCCCGATGGCAAAAATGAAATTCCCGTTTTTGATTCTTTCAAACGGCAGGCAGGCTCCGTTGTATTTGGAAAGATCCAGATACCAGCGGACGACTCCATTCTGGTCGAAGATCATCGGGTAGGTCGGCCGGTCGTTTCCGATGGCCACGGACAGCGTGCAGAGGTTCATCCCCGGCTCGATCAGGCCGGGCGAGGCCGCATCTACGGAAATATCCGGGAAAAAGCTGGGGACGGGATCCGTTTTAATGGACAATGTCCGGGTTTCGAGGGTCCCCTGATGCGTGTATAAAGTCAGGACGACAGTGTTGACCCGGTCCGGATACAAACCCAGGATCGGGATTGAATGGACGGTGCTCTCGTCCTTAAAATCCTTGACGACGTCAATGTCTCCCAGGACTTTGACCTGGACGCTGCATTTCGACTTTGTCTTGAAATCGACAACGGCAGTCAGCGGGGCCAGGCCGTAGGGATTGACGGTCGTTGTGATACCGGAGCTCAGTAATCTGGGCCTTTCCCTCGGCGCCTGAGGCAGGATCATTTTGAAACCGCCAAAAAATATGACGACCAGGACGAGGAGGAAGATCCGGTGGAATTTCGCCCGTTTCATGAATCCTTAACCATTTTTTTGATTATAACACTCTTTCCCATTTCCATGAGACTTAAACAACAAAAATTTCTTGGCTGCCTCAGGACATCGCCCTATTTTTTGGCCGCCGGCAAAATGGGGGCAAACATCAACATTCAGCATTTTTTGTTGAATGTTGAGGTTTGACCCCGATCTTTATCCCGGTTTCGACTTCGTTTCCTTCAGGCTTTATTTTTAAGAGGAGGTTGACACGAGAGAGGCCGTTGCCGTTATAATTTCATCAGGGAGTATAGTTTTATAACTCCATGACCGCGTATATAAAGAAAAGCTAATTTGTGAATTCATTTTAGAGAGGAAATCATCCGTTGGAGAACCGCGTTTTGGATTGATTGCCTGTTTTCGTTTGGGTAGAATGGATTCGGAGGCGCAGCATGAGACGATATGGATTTGCTTTTATCGTGGGCTTGTCTTTTATCTCTATCACAGTCGCCCAACAGGGTTTCAATCTCTATCCGGGCGCAAAACTGGATGAGGTGCTGACCAAGGCCGAACGGGCCTTCCTCACAGAGTCCATCAAAGAGGGCGCGCCGCTTCCTAAAGGCCAGCAGGTGACCCTTTATTCAACGCCGGATGATTTTGACAAAGTCTGTAATTTCTATAGGGGAATCATAAAAGAGTTTGAGAGGGGACGATTCAGCAGCAAGCTCTCGGAGGGCCAGAAGTTCAGGAGCGCCATTTTTATTTTTGATGGAGCCGCCGACACCCAGAAATCAAAAAGCTGGATCAGGATTCAAAGGCCTTATATTCCCGAGGATGAGGTTGGAGAAGACAATCCCAAGGTACACGACATCACCGTCATCACGCATTACGAGATCAAATAGCTCAAAAGGCGGCCTTGAGTTCCGGCTTCCTGGGGGCCGCGCGTCTGTTTTTCAGTATCTTCCTCGAGCGCCATCAAGATGCCTTGATTGCCTCCCTCCTGCAGCGGTTGATGGTCAGGAGTTCCATCTTATACAATTCAAATAAATCTTGTTAGGAATGGTTGATGAATTCAACGGATGAGGCTAGAATATAGGCAATGCTTCCTGTCGAGACGAAGAAACCGACTTCCCGCCGCACATTTTTGAAATGGACAGGGTTCTCCGGTCTGGGGCTGTTTTGGCGTCCGCGTCTGAGCCGCCTTTTTCCCGAGGGAAGCCGGATGTCGTTCCTTGATCA
The DNA here is from genome assembly GCA_026393905.1 of Candidatus Aminicenantota bacterium. Classification (GTDB taxonomy): domain Bacteria; phylum Acidobacteriota; class Aminicenantia; order Aminicenantales; family UBA4085; genus JAPKZH01. Next base: position 9,710 of record JAPKZH010000597.1, on the reverse strand, counting down.
GATCGGTGTCTGCCGATCCCTGGCGGACCAGAAGATCTTGGAGGCCGGCGGATGCACGTATGTCGAGGAGAGCGTCCGGGGTTTTTTAATTCCCGAGGAGCCGGATGAGAAATTTCAGTCTAAGCTTTTGGAGCTCAAGAGCTCAAGACTCCCGGTCCGAGCCTGCAACGGATTTCTGCCCGGCCAGCTCAAAGCCGTCGGCCCCGAGGCAAAACACGCGGAGATCCTGGTTTATGCCGAAAAGGCCTTTCAACGGGCTGCTGGCGCCGGGATTGAAACGATTGTCTGGGGAAGCGGCGAATCGCGAAAGATCCCGGACGGGTTCAGCCGGGCCACGGCCGAGGAACAGTTCTCCGATTTGGCCGGGAAAGTCGCCTCCCTGGCCGGGCGCTACGGGGTGGTCCTCGCCCTCGAGCCTCTGAACAGCGGAGAAACCAATTTCATCAATAGCCTCAGAGAAGGAACGGCGATGGTCGAGGCTGTCGGCCACCCGAGTTTCCGTTTGCTGGCGGACATCTATCACATGCTTCGAGAAGGGGAGGCGCCCGATGCCATCGAGACGTCCGGGAGATACATCCGCCACTGCCATATCGCCGAAAAGGATCAGCGGACGCCGCCGGGATCAGTCGGAGATGACTTCACGCCATTTTTAAGGGCTTTGAAGAAGATCGGCTACAAGGGTGGAATATCCATCGAATGCCGCTGGGAGAGTCTGGAGAAACAGCTCCCGGCGGCCGTGGATTTTCTGAAAAAACAGATCGCCGAGGTCGCCGGTTCTTCAGAGTGAAGCACACCAATTTACTAAAATATTAACCAAGGAGGCTGCCATGGGCATTTCCCGGAGGAATTTCATTAAAATGGCGGCCATCGGCTCGGCCGGCCTGGCCGTCGATTGCGCCGGCCGGGGGCTGACGGCCGGAAGCATGGGCAGGATCCTCGGCGCCAACGAGCGGGTGAGAGTCGGGATCGTCGGATTCTCGGACCGGGCGAAAAGCTCGTTGATCCCGCCGTTGGCCCGATATGCCCGCGAACTGAATTTTGAAATCGTCGCCGTTTCGGATCTGTGGAGTCGCCGGCGCGAGGAAGGCGTGGCTTTTATCAAAGAGTTGACCGGCCAGGCCGTGGCGGCGGCGCGCAACAACGATGAGCTATTCGAGAATGTCCGGCCGGATGCCGTGATCATCAGCAGTTCGGATTTTCAGCACGCCCTCCATACCGTAGCGGCCGTCAAGGCCGGTTGCGATGTCTACGTGGAAAAACCGTTTGCCGAAACCATGGAAGACAACCGGGCCGCCCTGAAAGCCGTTCAGGAGAGCGGACGGATCGTCCAGGTCGGTTCTCAAAGACGGAGCGGGTCGAATTATATCGCCGCCAATGACTACGTCAAATCCGGAAAATTCGGGCCGATCACGATGGTCGAGATGAGCTGGAACGTCAACCAGCCGGGCCGCTGGAGACGGCCGGACCTCGTGGCCTCGCTCCAAGAAACGGATACGGATTGGAAACGGTATCTCCTGAACCGTCCCTATGAGCCCTGGAATCCGAGGAAATATCTGGAGTACCGTTTGTTCTGGCCGTATTCGTCCGGCATTCCCGGCCAGTGGATGTGCCACCAAATCGATACCGTCCATTGGTTCACCGACCTTCCCCATCCCAGGAGCGTCGCGGCCAACGGCGGGATCTATGTCTGGAAAGACGGCCGGGAAAACGCCGATACCTTGACGGCCGTTTTCGATTACGGCCCGCTGGACGATCCCAAGACGGGTTTTCAAGTCGTTTATTCATCCCGGATGCATAACTCCGCCGGAGGAGTGAAGGAATATTATTTCTCAAACGGCGGAAAACTCGATCTGGATAAGAACATCGTCACTCCGGAAGGCGGGCTGCCGCAGAACGCCGCCTCGGCGATGGGCATGAAGGCCAATCTCCTCGAAGAGTTCAAACTGCCGACGGAATCGGCGGAGACGGCGGCCAACACGGGATCCGACCCCATGACGGCCAATCATATGCGGAACTGGATGGAATGCGTCCGCAGCCGCAAAACGCCTCACGCCGATGTCCTGGCCGGCTACCACCACTCCATCGCCTGCATCATGACCACGGCGGCGTTCCGGACCGGGCAAAGAGCTATCTTCGATGAGAAAGCCCAGGAAGTCATGGCCGGCGGAAAAGCCTTCCAATACTGAACAGGATTTTTGCCCCGCGATCATTTCCGCAGCCGCCCGGATCCTCTTTGTCGTCGGCATCCTTGCCAAGGACAAGTCCATCAACCTGATTCATGCCCTTTGGCATTCCGGGAAGAGCTCCCCGCGGTATTGAGGATCGAATAGATAGGCTGAAGTTCGACTTGATTTTCCACCCGTCCTGGATATTATTAAAATCGATGGACGAGAGAGGATAGACAGCCATGCCGGCCTTGAACTTTGAGCCCAAGCACAAGCCCGGGTTGGACAAGGATTTTTGTCCGGCCGCCCTTTGGAACCGGGCGTTTCGGGATCTCGTCGCGCGGGCCGGCCGGGCCGTCCCCGTTTCCGTAGCCCTCGTTCGCAAAGACGATACGGTATCGGTCTTCCGGACCGCCGTCCTGCCCCACGAAGAGGACTATGCCGAACTCAACGAGCGGTATGTGGAACGGCTGATCAAATTCCTGCTCTGGCAAAAGGGCGGGCATCGAATATGGCTCAGCGGAGATCCGCGGATCGCGGACTTCATCGCCGGCGTTTACGGCCCCCGCGGTATACGATCGTTCGATTTCCATTTCATGGGCGAGAAGGTGTATGACCATCCCATGGAGATCCGACATTGTCCGGCCGAAGATATGCCGGCGCCGAGAGAAATGGCCCGCGCCCTCGGCCGCCATTTCAACGGCTGCCGCGTCGGCTTCGACCTCGGCGGCAGCGACCGGAAATCGGCCGCCCTGATCGACGGCAAGGTCGTTTTTTCGGAAGAAGTGCCCTGGAGTCCGTCGTTTGAAAAAGATCCCTCCTACCACATCCAAGGCATCGATGATTCCATCCGGCGCGCCGCCGAAAAGCTGCCCAGGGTGGACGCGATCGGCGGAAGCGCGGCCGGCATTTATATCAACAATGAACCGCGGGTGGCATCGCTGTTCAGGGGCATCAGCCAGGACGATTTCAAGAAGCACGTCCGCGGGATATTCTTTGAGCTGAAAAAGCGCTGGAACAACGTGCCCGTCGAAGTGATCAATGACGGAGAGGTGGCCGCCCTGGCCGGCTCCATCGCCATGAACGATAACGCCGTCCTGGGCATCTCGATGGGGTCCAGCCAGGCTGCCGGCTATGTCACACCGGAAGGCACGATCACGCCCTGGCTGAACGAGTTGGCTTTTGTCCCGATCGATTATCGTCCGGACGCGCCGGCCGACGAATGGTCGGGAGATATCGGCTGCGGCGTCCAATATTTCTCCCAGCAGGCCGTGGCCCGCCTAGCTGCCAAGGCCGGCCTGGATTTTCCTCTAGGAATGGCCCTCCCGGAGCGGCTGGCCGAAGTCCAAACCCTGATGAAATCGGGCGATGCCCGGGCGGCAAAGATTTTTGAGACGATCGGCGTTTATTTTGGCTACGCCGTGGCCCATTACGCCGATTTCTACGATTTCCGGAATCTGCTGGTCCTGGGCCGGGTCACGAGCAGTCCGGGCGGCGAAATGATCATTGACAGAGCCAAAGCGGTCTTGGCCGATGAATTCCCCGAATTGTCCGAGAGGATTCAGATGCGGACGCCCGATGAGCGGGACAGGCGTCTCGGCCAGGCGGTAGCCGCCGCTTCGCTGCCGGTGCTATAATAAGGCTGCCGACGAGGAAATAATTTGGAGAGGGAGATCTCCCATGAAATTCACGAACTCAAACGCTGACATTTATGTCCCGGATGGAATCGATGTCGAGAAAGCCCTGGAGCGGACAACCCATCTTGCCATCGGCGCCCACCAGGATGATCTCGAGATCCTGGCCTACCATGGGATTGCGGAATGCTTTGGCCGGACGGACCGCTGGTTCACAGGCGTGGTCCTCACCAACGGGGCCGGCAGCCCCAGGACGGGCATTTATAGCGCCTATACCGATGAAGATATGCTGGAAGTTCGGAGACGTGAGCAGCGCAAAGCGGCCGCCCTCGGTGAATACGCCTGCCAGATCCAGCTCATGTATACCAGTTCCGCCGTCAAGGCCGCCGGGAATAAAAATGCCGTCAAAGACCTTCAGGCCATCCTGGAGATCGCCCAGCCTGGGGTCCTCTATCTTCACAACCCGGCCGATAAGCACGACACGCATGTGGCCACCCTTCTCAGGTCACTCGAAGCTGTCCGGGCTCTCCCTGTCGAGACTCGTCCGAAGAAGGCCTACGGAGTGGAGGTCTGGCGCGACCTCGATTGGCTGGCTGACGAAGACAAACAGGTTTTGCCCGTCGACAAATATCCGAACCTGTCCGCGGCGCTGCTCGGCCTTTTCGATTCCCAGATCAGCGGCGGGAAACGCTATGATCTGGCCACCGCCGGGCGGCGCATCGCTAACGCCACCTATTACGCCACGCATGAAACGGACGTCTGTTCGGCTATGACTTACGCCCTCGACCTGACGCCCCTCATCCGAAATGAGAAGCTGACGGTCAAGAACTTTATCCGGGAAAAAATCGGAACGTTCCAGGCAGAGGTCCTTTCGCGCCTGGAACGCTTGGGCTGAAGATTTTTTGGCTAATTCTCTTCCATTTCATATGGCTAAGAAAGGGAAACGATCCGGAGACGGCTGAAGCGACCATGGAGGGTTTAGCCTTCCCGAGCCCTCATTCGAGGGCAGCCGGCTCGGAAGAAGCCGGCCGGCGAAGTTGTCTGAGCTTCCCGGCGAACGTCCGTAAAATCGATGCCGGGAAGCGAGTTCTTCGCCGCCGAGAAGGAAGGCTCGGAAACGGCGTGAAAAACCCGGATGGGGAGCGAGGCCGTTTCCGGATCGCTTCCCAACATCGTCTCCTCCCTTGACGGGTTTAAACCTTAGAGGCCCGCTCGAGCTTCTTCATGATAGAGAACATGAACCCGGCCGAGAGCAGGCAGGCCGCGACAAGGATCAGCCACACCGACCAGAGGGGGACCCGCATCCACAGCCAGCCGGCGACGAAGACCAGATTGATGCCGATAGCAGTGGCGGCAAACCAGCACCCCTGCATGAGGCCCTTGTACTTGGGCGGCGAGACGCGGGACACGAAGGAAATGCCGATGGGGCTGAGAAAAAGCTCGGCGATCGTCGTTAGGAAGTAGGTCGAGATCAGCCAATAAACCGACACCTGAGACTCTGGCGGTGCGACCAGGCCGCCCAGTTGTTTGGGCGAGGGGAGGCCGAGCGAGCCGATGACGAGGATGGCGAACGCGGCCGCCGTGATCAGCATCCCGATCCCGATCTTGCGGGGAGCACTCGGCTCTTTCCCTCTTTTATTGAAGTAGCTGAAAAGGCCGATCACGACAGGCGTCAGGGCGACGATGAAGAATGGATTGAAATGCTGGAACCGCTGGGGCTGGAACGGATTGACTTCAGGGTAGCCGCGGAATCTCATATAGGCGAGCGCCGCGAAGACTATAAAGGCGGCGCCTCCTACGGCCCGGCCAACCGCCGCCGAGCTTTTCTTGATCAAGAACACCAGCCCGACGGCCGCCAAAAATATCGAGAGCAATCCGGTCAGGTCGAACCACAGGTTGGTCAGCTTGCCCACATTCGGCACCGTGTAGTCGCGGGCGAAGAACGTCTGGGTGACGGGGCTCTGCTGGAAGGCCATCCAGAAGAAAATGACGATCAAGAAGACCAGAAAGAGCGCCACCAGCCGCTCCTTGGTCTGCTGGGGCGTGAGTATCACCATCTGGGACTTGAGGGCCTCGGATTTTGATTTCTGCTTTTCGGAGATGTCGGCGTGCTTATAATATTTCCTGAAACCCCAGAAGATCAGCATGGACAGGATCAGGCTGAGCAGGGCCACGCCGAACCCGAAGTGATAGGATTTGCTGAGGGCGTTGATATATCGCTCGGAAAAGGACTTCAGGGTTTCGAGGCTCACGCTTGCATCCTGGGCTTGGGCGAGGCCCAGGTATTGGCCCGCCGCGGCCAGCCTGCCCCGGATGAAGTCGTTGGCAAGGGCGGGAATTCTTGCATCATACGTGAAGTGAGAGGATGAGAGGATCCAATTACTCACTTTTTCCGACGCTGTCGGGGCGAACATAGCGCCGATGTTGATGCCCATATAAAAGATGTTGAAGGCGCGGTCGCGGAGCGCGTCGTATTTCGGGTCGTCATAGAGGTTCCCGACCAGGGCTTGGAGGTTGCCCTTGAAGAAGCCGGTGCCGATGGCGATAACGGCGAGCGCGGCGATGACCAGGATGAAGCCGGTTTCCATTCTGGTCGGAATCGAGAGCAAGGCATAGCCCAGGAACATGATGATCATTCCAAGGCTTATCGTCCGTCCGTAGCCCAGGACCTTATCGGCCAGCAAGCCGCCCAAGATCGGGAGGGCGTAGACGCTGGACGCGAAAAGGGTATAAACCAGGCTCGACTGGGCCGCCGTCAGGCCGTACTTGGCCTGCATGAAGAGGACAAAGATGCTGACCATGGTGTAGAAGCCGAAGCGCTCGCCCATGTTGGCGAAGAAGGCCACGAACAGTCCTTTGGGATGACCTTTAAACATCAGAAACCCTCCTGGCGATGATATTCACTCCCCCTTTATACCGAAGGTGAAAATCGAATGTCAAACGGAAAAGGCGGAGGCTTAATAGGCTTCCAGCTCGGCCATGAGCTCAGAAATGAGCTCCCTGACCGTCACAATCTTATCGCAGCGGTAGGCATTCTCTCCGCAGAAAACGAGCCCTTGATCGATTTTGCCGTAACAGGCATTGACAAGAGCCAGAGCGATGCAATATTTTGCCTCGGCGACATTGCATGTGGTCAGACATCGATAGGGGCACTTAATGACTTGTTTTCCTTGGACTTCCAGGTCTTTGATGAACTTGTTGCGGATAGCCCTGCCCGGCAAGCCCACGGGGCTTTTGATGATCACGATATCCTCTTTTTTGGCATCAAGATAAGCCTGCTTGAATTCTTGGGTGACATCGCATTCGACCGTGCAGACGAATCGGGTCGCCATTTGGACCCCCGAGGCTCCCGCCAAAAGTATCTCGGCAATGTCCTTGCCGTCATAAACGCCGCCCCCGGCGATGACCGGAATCTTCCTTCCATATTTATTCTCATAGGGCTTGATCGCTTCCAGAACATCGGCCAAAAGGATAGGGAGAGAATGCTGCTCGAGTTGTTTCAGTTGGTCCATGGAAAAACCGAGGTGCCCGCCGGCCAAGGGGCCTTCCAAAACAATTCCATCCGCCGTTCTCATGTAGCGCTTGTCCCAGGCCCGCAGCACCAGTTCTGCGGCTCTCCCGGAACTGATGATAGGGACGAGGCTGACCGAACGGTCTTCGACCAACGCCGGAAGCTTGAGAGGAAGACTCGCTCCTGAAACGATGATCTTAATTCCTTCAAGGACGCTTGTCCGGATCAAATCATCGGCATTGCTCAAAACGCCCATCACGTTCACGGCCAGCGGACCGTTCGTCAGGCTTTTGGCCTTGCGGATCTCGGCGATGAGCGCTTCGCGGGATATCCGTTCGTATTCCGTTTTTGCCTTTTCGATATCTCCGAGCCCGACGCTGGCAATGGTCCCAATCCCTCCGGCGTTGGCTACCGCAGAGGCGAGCGAGGACAGGGAAATTCTAACCCCCATCGCTCCCTGGACAATCGGCACGTCCGCCGTGATATTCCCGATTCGGAGTTTTGGAATGTTCATGGTTCCTTTCGATATTTTTTCAAGACCAGGCAGGCGTTGCCGCCGCCGAAACCGAACGAGTTGGACAAGGCTGCCTGAAGATCAATCTTTTCGGCCCCGTGAATGACATAGTCAAGGGGGCATTCCGGATCGGGCTCTTGGCAGTTGATGGTCGGAGGAATGATTCCCGTGCAGATGCTCATGGCCGTTGAGACAAACTCCGCGGCGCCGGAGGCTGACATGAGATGGCCGATCATGGATTTGATCGAACTGACCTTCAACCGGCGGGAATGTTCGCCGAAAACCTTTTGAATGGCCCTGCTTTCGATTTTATCATTCAAGACCGTTGAAGTCCCGTGGGCGTTGATATACCCCACGTCTCGAACGTGGATTCCGCCGTCCTGCAGGGCTCCTGCCATGGCTCGGACCATTCCGTCCCCAGCCGGCTCCGGGGCCGTGAAGTGATGTGCATCGGAGGTGTTGCCATAGCCGGCCAGCTCCGCATAAATCCTGGCTTCCCGACGAAGGGCGTGTTCGAGCCTTTCGAGAACGACGATTCCGGCCCCTTCGCCCATGACAAAACCGTCGCGGTTCTTGTCAAAAGGCCGGCTGGCTTTTTCGGGATCATCATTTCTTCTCGACATCGACCGCGTGGCGCAGAAGCCGCCGTAGGCCACGGGCGTGATGCAAGCCTCAGAAGCTCCGGCCAGCATGATGTCGGCGTCTCCTCTTTGGAGGATGCGAAAGGCATCGCCGATGGCATTCGTCCCGGTTGAGCAGGCCACGGAAGGGGCCGAAAGAGGTCCTTTGAACTTAAAGGAGATCGAGACCAAGCAGGCGCACATATTGATGAGCAACTTAGAGACGAAGAAAGGAGGGAGCGATTTGGGGCCTTTTTCGCGAAGCAGGGCATGGCCTTTCTCGATGGTTTCCGAACCTCCGATGCCCGAGCCGATGATCACGCCGGCTCGGTTTCTATCGAAGTCCACCCGATTCAGGCCGGCATCCTGAACGGCCATGGCGGATGCGGCATATCCGAAGTGGGCAAATCGATCCATGCGCTCTGCCGATTTTCGATCGATCCAGTCTTCCGGGCGAAAATTCCTGACTTCAGCGGCCATTTGAGAGGAAAAATCCGAAGGGTCAAAACGGGTGATTCTCGATACGCCGTTCTTTCCGACGGTCAGCCCTTTCCAAAATTCTTCGATGCCCAGTCCAATCGGGGTGACGGCTCCCAGGCCGGTGACGACGACTCGGTTCGCTTTCCATCCCTTGTTTGAGGTCTCTGAGCTGCTCCTGGACATCAGATCTTATCCATACTGGCCATAAAGATATAGCATAATCGATATTTCCCGTCAAAGGAAAATCCCCATCCGGCTGACGGAGCCTTAAAGGGAGGGCCGTGACCCTGGAACCTTGCGGTTGGCCCGGCAAAAATGGACCATCGTCCGGACGACGAGCTGACAGGATGCGGCCGAACCGTCCTGCCGGACGAAGGCGTCCACGAACTCCAGCAGCTCAGGCGCCGGAGTCCGCGTTCCGTCCTCGTGCATGACGTGGCCGATCGCCGCGTCCAGGCCGTAGGCCCGCGCGTTCGCCAGATAGGCCCGGCAGACGCCGGTCCTCCGGCCGGGGAGGTCCCGGACGGCGTTGGTGATCCCGAGCGAGAGGTGGACGCCTTTCATGGCCGGATCGGTCTTGATCCTGCGGATCGTTTCAAACGTCCGGTACGTGTATCCCGGCGCATCGTGGGTCATAGGGATGTCGATCGCCAATGGAAAAACCGTTGAATCGAAAAAGATGTCCTGCGGCCGAAAACCGTATTTTCCAGTCGCCGCCCGGAAAATCCTTTGGGCCATGTCGTAAAGCTCGTCGATGCCGTAGTAAGAGCCTTCCGAGCCCGTCGA
>JAPKZH010000526.1 GCA_026393905.1 Candidatus Aminicenantota bacterium | reverse complement strand
ACCTCCCGCCACATAGAGGAGGCAACCCGTTTCAGAGACGCCGAACTGACCGGCGCCAGTGTTGAGGGAGAAACTTAGCCTGAAGGCCTGCATGACGTCTTCCACGAGCGCGACCGGTTGCCCGATAACCTCCATCCGATCCGGATCGAATCGAACGGCCATGAGCGTCCCCTGTCTGAGGAAAATAAGGTGTCCCGTGGGAACGTACTTGGCGTCTGCGGCGTTTTCCAGCAGAATACGATGCTCGCGCGTATCCAGCCGGAGAACGGCGACCCGGGGTCGCCGATCATAGGAGGACCTCGTCACGGTGAACAAAACGGCTTTCCCATCAGGGAGCCAGCACGGCAGCCTGTGGCTCGTCTCCTCCCGCTTGGGGTCAGGCTTGGTCAAGGTCTCCGGCTTCCCGCCCTCGGCCGATGCTCTCGAGAGCCCGACCTCAGATCTATCCGTGAACACGATGCTGTTATCACGACCCCAGCTCGCCCCGTATATTCCAGTAGCGTCACAGATCTCTGTGGCTACGCCGCCGTCGACCGGTATCTTTTTCAGCTTGCCGTCAGCCCAGAAACCCACAGACCGGCTGTCGGGCGAGAGGAAAGGATTGATGCCGCCTTCTGTCCCGACGATGGGCTTGGCGTCGGACTGGTCCATTCTTCTCAAGTACAAACGAGCCTTTGCCTGGGGGTCAGGGTCCTTCGCGGTCGCGCTATAAATGATGAATTCCCCGTCATGGGAGATGGCCATGGCAATCCGGCTCGGATGTAGCATCTCGAGAGCCCTGCTAAAGCCTTCCAGCCGGAGCCCCGGCTCGACCTTGATTGTCGCCATGACAACTGAGGGGGGAGGAGCGGACTGTGGGTGCCGGATCAGCAATCGGTCGATCAGGATGCCTGCGAGAAGCATGACAACCGCACAAGCACTCAGCCACTCGAGTGAGAATCTCCGAGGAGCGGTCACGGCTTCGGAGGCATAGGCTGCAGGTGCTTCGATCTCCAGCCGGGCGTCGGCGATATCGTGCAGGCGTTTGCTGAGGTCCTTCTGAAGGCATTGGCGCAGGACAGCCCGAACGTTTTGAGGTGTGTCGGCGGGGAGCGAATCCCACTCGGGTTCGCCTCTGAGAATGGCGGCCATGCTTTCCGAGACCGTATCGCCCGAGAATGCACGCTTACCGGTGAGACATTCGTACATGATACAACCGAAGGCCCAGATATCCGCCCGCTTGTCGGCCGGCCTTCCCTTAGCCTGCTCGGGGCTCATATAGGCCGCAGTGCCAAGAATCACACCCGGCTGCGTCATGTCCGCGGTGATGGTCGGGGATTTGCTGATATCGACTTCGGAAATCTCGTCGTGGAAAGCTTTCGCCAGCCCGAAATCCAGGATCTTGACCTTAGCCTCGGGTGTGATCTTGACATTCGAGGGCTTGAGGTCACGGTGGATAATCCCTTTCTCATGGGCACCTTCAAGCCCCTCGGCGATCTGGCGGCAGACTTCCAGGGTTTCTTCAAGGGAGAGAGATCCTCTGTTTAGCCGCTCGGCTAAAGTCTCGCCTTCGACGAGTTCCAGGACAAGAAAGCGCTTGCCTTCGGCTTCTTCAACACCATGGATCGCCGCAATATTCGGATGATTGAGTGAGGCGAGGACTTTGGCTTCCCGCTGGAATCGGGCCAGCCTTTCCGGGTCCTCGGCGAAGATATCGGGCAAAACCTTGATGGCTACCTGGCGGTTGAGGCTGAGGTCTTCGGCTCGATAGACCTCCCCCATCCCGCCGGCGCCGAGCTTGGCCAGGATTCGATATTTCGCAGCTATAAGAGCTCCGGTTGCCAATTCCCGGCTGATCCTCCCGATGTTTTTTGTGGCGGCCTCAGGAGTTTTGCCCGACACTCCAGGAAGCGGCGTGGCACATTTTCCACAAAAATTGGTATCGTCGGGATTCTCAAAGCGACACTTCGGGCACTTGATGGTCACTGTTGACCCCTTCTATTTGGGATGGCTAAAGATTAACAAGGAATGGAGGCAGAGTCAACTGGGCAAGACTCAAACCGGCACCGATATTGCTATTTTCGTCATACAAGCACAACTTCGGACCAAGTGCCCATGGGCGTGGAAAATTGATACCTTGTGGGCATTGAAAAATAATACCCTCCTCATGGGAGATTGGAGTATATCCTATCCCCCTATTTGGCAGGTATCCAGAACTTCATACGGGCGATGGTTAGCGTCATGCCGGTCACGTCCATGGGTCCGTCGAGGGTGATGAGGCTTTTCTCAATTGGAGCTGCCAGGGGCCAGT
>JAPKZH010000376.1 GCA_026393905.1 Candidatus Aminicenantota bacterium | reverse complement strand
GTTCTCGACGTTTATGCGGTATTCGACGCGAGAAAAATTCAACCGCCACTGGTCCCCGGGCTTCGGGAACGACTTGGCCGCGGCGGCTTCTTTGAGGACCTCCCAAGGCATGGCGATCTCGACAAACCAGCCTTTGTCCTTGTCGCCGGGATTGTTGACTGTCCCGTTGACCTTGACCGCCGTCTGGAGTCCCTGGATATCCCAGGCATGGATCGCAGGCCCGCCGTCGCGATAAGGTCTGACCAGAAAAAGGTCCCAGACCGTGTTTAGGGCGTTCATCTCGAGCTCGTAGTAATTGTGGGTATCGCCGTCGGGATCGATAAAGACCTCGAAATCATTGTCTTGGTAGATGATCGAATCGCGCTTGGTCAGCGTGGCCCAGACGTCGGGCTCCTCGAGATAGGCTCCGAAGTAAAAATAGTCATTATCCCAGAGCATCTTGACCATCGTCCGGTATCGCGGCTTGGGACGGAGCGAGCCTTCGATATCGACAAAATTGTCCGACCAGGGGACCTTGGACCAGACCTCTTCGTCCAGATTGCCGTCGACTTGGACCGGCCCGGCCGCTCTGTAACAGATATATTTTTCGGGATCAAAGGAAATTTTCGGCTCGGGAACTTTGGTCCCGTCCGAAAAGCCCATGGACACGATCAGGCAGAAAATTAAAAAATAGGCGATATGGCGCGCGCACATTTTGATCCTCCGATCTTATTCCTCCATTCCTTGATTGGCCAAGGGGGAAGGAAATTTATTAGTTTTCGTTCTCCTCCATTTCATATTCTTCTTACGTTATCTCTCTTTTAATGCTTCGCCAAGGGCCTTCCAATGCTCATCCGTCATCGAGCTCATGGCGAACAATGTGATGCCTCGCGCTCCTCCCTTGAAGGACCACTCGACCGCTTTAGGCAGTTCCTGAGGCTTGATCTGAGAGATAAAAAGGCCGCTGTAGAGAGGCCGGCTCGGAGGAAGCTCGACGACGCCCTCCCGGGTGGCCGGCTCCAGCCAATCCAATGCTTTAGCATAATAATAGTGATAGATCATCGGATGGACCGTATCGAGCCTCCACTTCGGCCAGTCCTGCCGGACGAAGCGGCGGGACAGCTCCGGCGTGGCAAAGACCGCCGCGGAAATCGCCTTCCCTTTCCGGTGGGCCGCATCGGCCAGCTTGTCGACGATGTTGGTAATCGTCTGATAACGGTAGTTCTTCCAGGCTTGATGAGAGGAAGGATCCTCGATTCTAAGCGGGTCGATGCCCTCTTTCTGTTCGAAATTCTTGCGGCAGACAGGACAATAACAGAAATCGAACTGGGGATACTCTTTATCCTGGACGAGATTGTACTTGGGCTGCAGGGCTTCCGGCAGGATCACGTCCGGGTAGCGGATATAATCCAAATGAACGCCCTTAAGAGCCACATAGCCAGCCAGCTCCAGGACGAAATTTTCCAGGTATTGATAAACTTCGGGACGCGAGGGACAGAGCCATTTGTAAGAAGGGATATACGGCTGCTTGGCGAGCGTCGAATCGCCGTTTCGGCTGACGACAAACCAATCGGGGTGATCTTTCTGGACGGCCTCGGCATTGCAGATCAGGGCGCAGATCCAGGCGTGGACTTCGAGACCGGCTTGCCTGGCCGCGGGCAAAATCTTGGCCAACTCATCGACCTCATGGACGGCAAAAGAGCTTGGATAATAAGCCTTGGCCCCGGTATAGCTCAGAAGATGGACCGCCTGGATCCCCGCCCCGGCCGCTTGGTCGAATTTTCGTTTCCATGACTCGGTCGAAATTTTCGGGTCAGGATGGGCCCACATCCAGTTCTTAATTTTTTGTTGCGGCGCAGGCTTAAACAGCCGCGCGTCTTTGCCCAAAAAATCGAATCCTGCCGCCGCCAGCGTGCCTGCCCCTAAGCCGGCTAAAAATTCCCGTCTTTTCATACGACCTCGTTCATTCAATTTAAACAGAAAATTATGAAGGGGTCAAACATAATCAGAAAGAGGGTTCATAAAAAAAGGGGACTAGAAAATGGGGCGAGGAGCTTTGCCACGAAGCAATCTGGCCCGAAGGGTCATTCCGAGCGAAGCGAGGAATCTCCGCTTTCATCGCGAGAGACTTAAGAGGAGATTGCCACGACAGCTTCGCTGTCTCGCAACGACTACGTCGGATTGCCACGCCAAGAGGCTCGCATGACAATGGAACAATTAGTACTGCCAGAAAAGTGGTAATCTTGTTTTTATGCGAAATCGTCTGCGACAATATCGCAGCACAGGGCGCGGGTGGCGCCCGCCCTGCCACCCCTCCAAGGAGCATCCTCCCATGAATTCATCGCCTGATGCTCCTTGGAAGGATGGCAGGGAGCGAAGCGAGCGTTGGAAGGAAACCCTAGGCAAGGGTTTCCTTCCAAGAGTGTCCGACAGCACCCGCGCCTTACCCTAGAATCCCGGATAGAAGCTGAATTGCCAGTAGCCGCTCTTACTGTAGAGGGGACGGTCGAACGGATAGACATAATTGACGCCGAGGACAAGATAGCCCAAGAAGTTGACCCTCAGCCCGACGCCGGCGCTGGAAATAGGCTTCATGACTCCATGCGGCGAAAGGATCGGCAAGCGCGGACTGTTGGTGGAATCCCAGGCGACTCCGACATCATAGAAGGCCAGGAAATCCACGGGGAAGATCCCATAGAATCCCTTGCCGATTCCCAGTGCCCCGAACAACGGAAAACGCAGCTCAAAATTGGCGACCATTATCCGGCTTCCCCACAGCCTGTTGAAATCGAAGGTTCCTTTGGTTTCGGGATCGACTTCCTGCGCGGTAAAGGACCCGTAGTTGTAGCCCCGGACGAGGGTATCATATCCGAGAAACATCGGGTACAGCCTCTGATCATCGGAGCCCTTTCCGTAGCGTCCATAGGTCATGGCACGGAAGGCCAAGGTGAACGGCTTGACGGGCATCAGATACCGCCTGTAATCTCCCAACAAGGAATAAAATTTGAGCGACCCGACGGTGGGCGAAGCCTCGAGCCTGTAGCTCTGGCCCAGAATAGGGGCTGTCGCGCCGAAGAAGGCGCTGTCATAGACCAAGGCGGCGGAGGCATAGGCCATGGCCAGGCCCGGAGGGGACGGCAGCTTGGTTTTTTCATCCAAGATGAGGGAGTTGTCGTACATGGAGTAAGCGCGGGTGTAGACGACATTGTTAAAATCGATATAATTCAACCCGCCCGACAATTCAAACCTCTGCATCTGGCTGAAAGGATAGGAAGCAAAGCCTCCGATCTGATAATAGATCTGTCGATAAAGAACTTCCTCTTCGATATAGGCCGGCTCATTGAAGACAGTGCCTGTGTAGACGTTATAGCCGCCGTAAGCATAGGGGATGCGATAGGCAATGGCCCCCCAATTCAGACGGTTCCTCGAGTTCACGTACTGGGCGAGGAAAGAGGAATCTTCCAGCCGGTTATAGACCTGGACCATCGTGGCCAGGTTATGGAACCCGAGCATGTCGCTCCAGAACAGCATGATCCCGCCGCCCCCGTAGGTGCCGTAGCGGTCGACGCCGACTCCCATCTGGGGCGGCGTGGCAAAGTCCAGGGTCAGCTTGGGCTTGTACTGGCTGAAGCCGAATTTGGTTGCATCCGGAAGCCCGAACCAGGGATTCTTGAGCAGTCCGAGAATCTCGGATCCGGATCGCTCTTTGGGAGGCAGGACGGCCGGAGAGTATTGGCCCTGGAGGGCCTCCACGGCTTTGCCCGCCAGCAAATCAGGAGGTTCGATGGTATAGATGCTGAAATTCCCGTCGTCATAGACGCTGTACAGCAGGTCATTCGTTTTCGCCGCGATCGACAGGGCCGGGCTGAGCTGGGTGATCCCGCTGACGCCGGTATAGAGGTTGGTGACCTCGGTCACATTTCCGGATTCGAGGGCCAGCCTGTACACGTTGGGAATGCCGTTTTGGTCGGAGATAAAGTGGAGACTCTTGGAATCCGATGACCATTGGGGATTGACGCTTTTTGCGGCATCAAATGTTTTCAGCTCCTTGATCTCGCCCGACTCAGGATCCATCAAGGCCAGACGGAAACCGCCCATATTCAACACATCCAGCTTCGTCGTGAAGCGCTCGGTCACGAAGGCGATCGTGCGTCCGTCCGGCGACCAAACAGGATGAATATCTCCGTAGGGATCCCCCGTCATATTCTTCAGTTTCTTCGTTTCCAGGTCATAGATATAGAGATCGGTATAGCCGCCGGCCAATCCCGAGAAGGCGATTTTTTTGCCGTCCGGTGACCAGGTCGGGTTGAGGATCTCGCCGAGTTCGGGGAACTTGATTTCCTCGCTGATCTTCTGACCTTCGACATCGAGAAGGGCCAGCACCGGCTTTCCGGCGCTCACCGCCCCGAAGACAAACTGTTTGCCCGTCATGTCCCAGGAGCCGGCGGAATTGATAAACTGGATGCTCTGGAAATGGGGATCCACCGAGGTTCGGGTGATCCTCCGGGTCATTTTTCCCGTCTTTGCGTCTCCGATGAACATATCGAGCGAGAACAGGTCTCTCGAAGAAATGTAGACAAATTTCTTGCCGTCCGGGCTGAGCACGGGAGCGACATTATACGGGTCGTATTCAGAGCCTTTGACCAGCAGCCGTCCCGTCGCCGTCGGGGGCTGGGTTGTCTGCTGGTAGGGGCTGTAATCTTTCTTCAGAGCGGCCTGCCAGTCTTCGGACAATTTTTTCAGGTTGATGCCGAGTGCCCTTTCCATGGCCTTTTCATAGTCGGCGCCCCGGACGATGTCTTTCATCACTTTAACCACGACCAGGTCGCCCCAACGGCCGCCGATATACGCCCAGACCGCCTGCCCGTAGCGGTAGGGAAAATAGCGGTAAGGATCCCTGAGGTCTTTGATCGTGGGCATCTTCTTTTTCTTGATCACATCCCGCATCCACATCGCCGTGTTCGAATCCACGGGACCGATCGAAAGATATTCGGCCATCCCTTCGATGACCCAGAGCGGGGCCCGTTCCAAGCCGCCCATGCTCTGGCCGGAATACTGTTGAGCCTGCCCGGCCGCCATATCGTATTGGAAGGCATGGACCAGCTCGTGGCCGATGACATGGTCTGTTTCTTCGAGCGAGGCGCCGAAGGGCAGGATGATGCGCCGCTTCATGGATTCCGTGACACCGCCCGTCCCTTCGCCGATGATATCGGACAGGACCGTGGTCTGCTCAAACTGAGGGTGGCTGGCGTACATGATCAGGGCCTGGCGGCCGCGGAGTTCGTAATTGAAGAGCCGGGCGTATCTCTTGTACCAGCGCTCGGCCATCCGGGCGCCCACCTTGGTAGCCTGTTCTTCCTCCGGATAAAAATAGACGTCGAAATGCTCGGTCTTCAAGACCCTATAATCAAATTTCTCGTACTGGACCTTGTTTCGACCGAAGTACTGTCCGAACACGGGCTGCAGGGTCAGCAGGCCTAAACTAAGGGCAGCCAAGAGAAAAACAGTCTTCCGAAAGCCTTTTAGCATCAGACTGGAAATCATGGTCAGGTCTCCTTTTGGCGGCCTGCCGCCCGGAGGGGCAGTCGCAGGCTTAAATATACGTAATCCTATAGGATTTGTCAATTCTGGGGGGAAGCGCAAATTTTTCATCTACTCCTCCTGTCCCTCCTATTATACAAAAAACGTGCCAAACCGGCCTCCCTGAAGGGAGAAAAATGGCAGGCCCGGACTGTCCTTTGTTGGTGACAACTGACTATCCTTAGGGTCATATTTAACCTATCATAATCCATTATTTGGACAATCTAAAGGAGACTTTTCTTGGCATCCGGGAAAATTGGCGATCCCAGCAGGATTTTTAGCTCGTGATCCAATAAAATGGATGCTGCCTATCTGGCTTCGATGGGGACGATGCTCATCTCGATCCGCTCTTTGCCCCGGATGACGGTCAAGATGAGCTGCCGCCGGGAAAATCACCAGGCGATTCCGTAGTCGTCGCCAAAATTGCTTGAGCCGCCCCGGAACGTGCCGTGTTTCCAGTCGAAAAAGTCGGAACGTTCATGGCGTTAAGAATCCCGTTAGGG
>JAPKZH010000050.1 GCA_026393905.1 Candidatus Aminicenantota bacterium | reverse complement strand
CCCGCACGGGAGGCGGCCGATGCCTTTTTTGATTTCTGCGGCTTACTTGAATACAATGGAGCCAGATTCTTCATGACCTCCAAAGGAGAATAGCTTTGGCGATTTTTAAAAGACGGGCGGTTCTTTGTCCTCTCTCTGTGTTCTTTTTTCTTCTGGCATTTTTGGCGATCGGGGCTCCGCAAAATCAACCTCAGCCTCAATCGCAAATTCAACCCCAAAAATTTCCGATCATGACCTGGCCGGGTCCGGACAAAAGCTTGCTCACCCTGGAAACTTATCAACAAATCGCCGAGGCCGGCTTCTCCCTAAATATGTCTTTTTACGGCGAAAGGGATATCAACCTCAAGGCCCTCGACCCGGCCCAGCAGGCGGGCATCCAACTCCTCATCCAGGATTCTCGCATCGCCAAGCTGGTCGAGGATACTTCCCTACCTCTCACTTCTCTCGACCCGATCATCGCCGTTTATAAAGACCATCCCGCCTTCTGGGGATACTTCATCTTGGATGAGCCGAACGCGGCCAAGTTCGATCGGATCGCCGAGATTTTCGCTTATCTCAAAGACAAGGATCCCGGGCATCCCGCCTATGTCAACCTCTTCCCCACGTATGCCACACCTCAGCAGCTCGGCACGGAAACCTATGAGCAGCACGTCGAAAGCTATCTAGAAAAAGTGAAGCCGACGTTCCTCAGCTATGATCATTATCCGATTACATCCACCGGCCTGCGCGAAGATTATTATCTCAACCTGGAAATCATCCGCGGCATGGCCGAGAAATTCGCCCTGCCCTTCTGGGCCTTCACGCTGGTCACAGCCCACGCGGTTTATCCACCGCCGACCGCCGCCCATATCCGCCTCCAGCTCTTCAGCGATTTGGCTTATGGCGCGAAAGGCCTGCAATATTTTACATATGGAACGCCCACCGGAAGCGATTTCGACTGGAAATCCGGCCTGATCGACCCGCAGGGAAAACCGACGCTGGCCTATGAATTCGCGTCTGAGATCAATCAGCAGGTCCGGCAGATTGCGTCGCTCGTTGGCAGCTGGAAATCGGAAGCCGTTTACCACAGCGACCCCATCCCGAAAGGTTGCCAGCCGCTCGCAAGCGACGGCCTGATCCAAAAAGTGCAAAGCTGCCCGATGGTCATCGGGATATTCAGCGCGGCGGGCGATACGTATGTCATGTTTGTCAATCGTGATTACGAGAGCGACCGGATGGCCATGGTCCGATTTTCGCCGAAAGTCAAAAGGCTCATCGAGGTCGTGAAAGACTCGAGCACGCCCGCACAAATTCGCTGGTCCCAGGATGAAAAGGAGAAAACCGGCGCTCTAAAATTCCGGGCGGGGGATGCGCGGATTTTCAAGGTCATATTGTAATGAAGAATTCAGCATCCTATGGGGGGAAAAATCGGGGACACGTATCAAAAATATAAATCATGTCAAGAGACTTTAAGTTAGCAATATTAGTCCCCCCTGCCCCCTTGGGCAATCAAGAAGGGACGGAAGAAGGCTGAACATGTCGCCAATTTCTAAAAGAAAGATCGCTGTCGTCGGAAGCTCGAATACAGACATGATCATCAAGACGGCGAATATCCCGCGGCCCGGAGAGACGATCCTCGGCGGCGAATTTCACATGGCCGCCGGCGGCAAAGGAGCGAACCAAGCCGTGGCGGCAGCGCGGGCCGGCGGAGACGTGGCGTTCATCGCCCGCATCGGAAACGACATCTTCGGCAAAAAAGCCGTCGAGGGATTCATCCGTGACGGAATCGATGTGAAACATGTCTATAAAGATAGGCGGGCCGCTTCCGGAATCGCCCTGATTATCGTTGGAGCTGACGGCGAAAACAGCATTGCCGTCGCCTCGGGCGCCAATTTGCATTTATCGACGGAAGATATCCGGCGCGCGGAGCTGGCGATCTCCTCCGCAAAAATCCTCCTGATGCAGCTTGAAACGCCGCTGGAAACGGTCCGGAAAGCCGCGGAAATTGCGGCCGCACAGGGTGTGCCCGTTATCCTCAACCCCGCACCTGCCAGGGCACTGGACGACCATCTGCTCAGCCGCATCTCCATCCTGACGCCCAACGAAACCGAAACGGAAATGCTGACGGGCATCAAAATTAGAAAAGAATCCGATATGGCCAGAGCCTCTCAGAAGCTGTTAAATAAGGGCGTCCGTGCGGTCTTCATAACGCTGGGTTCAAAGGGTGCCTTCGTTGCTTCGGAAACCGAAAAAATCCGACGCATCATTCCGGCGTTTAAAGTGAAGGCGGTTGATACGACTGCGGCCGGTGACGTTTTTAACGGAGCGCTGGCCGTGGCGCTCGCCGAAGGCCGGTCGCTTCTCGACGCGGCCCGCTTTGCCAACGCCGCAGCCGCTCTTTCCGTGACCAAGCTGGGCGCCCAACCGTCCGCTCCATACCATAAGGATATTGAAAAATTATTAAAGACGATGTGATAGAAAAAGGAGGATTGCCGCGGCCAAGCGGCCTCGCAATGACGTGGACTACAATGTCATCGCGAGGAGCGCAGCGATGTGGCGATCCCCTCTTTTATAGCGGCAATTAGGTACCTGTCCCTATATTTATCTCCCCATATTTATAAGGAAAATTGACACTCTCAAAAGCCTTCATTTAGAATAGATGCGAAATCCAAGACGGCCGCGGAGGGTCCCTCATGACATTAAAAGAAGTCCGGCGAGCCCGGAAAAAAGCCTATCGGTTTCTTCAAAAAGCCAAAATCGTAATCACCCAGGAAGAAAAAGAAAGTATGGAAGTGTCGGACTTCGGGCTGAATGATTTCGAGCATTTCGGCTTCGAGATCGTCGTCTATGAAAACAATGACCGCTATTGCGCCAAGGAACTGATCCTCTTCCCCGGCCAGACCTGTCCGGAACACAGGCATCCGAAAGTGAGCGAAAAAAATATCGGAAAACAGGAGACGTTCCGCTGCCGGTGGGGCGAAGTCTATCTTTATGTCAAGGGCGATCCGTCGCCCAGACCGAAAGCCGTCCTTCCCGAAGGCCACGAAAAATATTTTACAGCCTGGCGTGAAATCATCCTTAGGCCGAGCGACCAGTATACTCTGCCGCCTGACAGCCTGCACTGGCTCCAAGCGGGTGATAAGGGAGCCATTGTCAGCGAATTTTCTTCGACCAGCACGGACGAAAACGATATCTTCACAAATCCGGGTATCCAGCGCAGCCAAAAGATTGAGTAAGTCCATCGCAAAAAAGAGGAGATTGCCACGGCAGCTCCGCTGCCTCGCAATGACAATCGGGTGTATCGCTCGCGATGACAGTATTGGGTCAGATCCGTGGCACAATATACCTCGAAACGGCGGGCGGGTGTTCCGCTTGCGATGAACATCTGGGCCCGCTCGTGAAAAATGGAATATTAAAAAGGCTATGACTAATCAAGACATTACGGCAAAAATCACCGAAAGCCGCCGCTTTCTGACACGGCTCTGGCAGCTCGAAAACGATGAGCGCCCAGCCTTTCTCATAGGTTACACCGGCCCACGGCTTAAAGGCGGAACGCCTGTCCGCAGCGCCCTCTTTTCCACCGAAGGCAAAGACACAGTCCGGGAGAGGCTCCAGGACCCGAAAAAATTTCTCGCCGCCCAGCTTGAAGAAATTCAGGGACAGATCGCCTTCCGCGGCGATTTTGTCCCCGCCCTTTGCCCCACTCTAGGCGTAATCGCTATCCCTTCGGCGTTTGGCTGCGAAGTCGTCTGGTGGGAAAATGATTTTCCCTGCGTCAGGCCCCTGACCGGAGATGATCCCATGCTGGTTTACGATCTATCCAAGCCAAAGTTGACCTCGGGAGTCCTGGGCCGAATCCTCGATTACACCCGTTTCTTCATTGAGCAAACGGGAGGGCAGTACCCCGTCCGCCTGGCCGATGTCCAGGGTCCCCTCGACAATGCCGCCCTGATCTTGGGCCACACTAATTTTCTGGAAGCCGTCATCAGCAGCCCCCGCGAAATTCATCATTTGCTCCAAATGATCACGGATTTTATGATCGAGTTTATCCGTGCACAGCGGGACCTCGTAAAAACGTGCGGCGTGGAATTCGTGCCGAGCGGATTCCAGCCCTGGATCCCGGACGGATCCGGGATTTCCATCGCCAACGATGCCGGCGTCATGCTCTCGCCGGCGCTTCATGATGAGTTCAGCGTTCCCTACATCAACCAGCTAGCAAGCGCGTTTGGCGGCGTGTATATCCACTCCTGTGGCAATTGGACGCATCTCATTCCGAGCTTAAAAAAAGTGCGCGGGCTGATGGGCCTTGAATTCGGGGCGAGCGAGACACCTTTTGGACCCATCGTTGAACACTTCGGCGGCCGGGCCGTCCTGGCCTGCCGGGTCGGGCTGCACCGCGATATCAAGTTCAACGGTATGGCCGATTTCGTCTCGAAAATCAAAGAGCAATGCAAAACCTATCGCGGCGTGTTCATCCATGCGGACATCACAAACGGGCTGGTCGATGAAAACTGGCCCGAAACCGATCTAAATGAAATATACGAACTCTTCGTTTGACGATGAGATTGCCACGACCGTTTTGATTTTTACCTATTGAATATTGAAAGATTTATCAACAATAGTCCGTAAACAACAAATCCAATCGGGAAGAAACGAAACATCATAAACAACATGAAATTTTGTGCGCAGTCCCGCACGATTCTTTTTCTATTTTCTTAATTTTAAGCCAATATTTTTGTTCTTTGCTTTTGATTCAAATAAATCAATTATCAATTTTATTTTTTCCTTTGTATCGATATCTTGATTTTTTATTTTCTCATCTATTTGCTCCATTATTCTTTTTAGATCTGCTAAATTTAAAAGATTAACAACAATACAGTAAAAGCTTTTTTTTCTTCCATCATTATAGTTTTTGATAAGAAATTCGAGAATATTTACTTTCTCATTCAGTTCCATTTGGTATTCATGAATGCCAATTTTATTTGCTTTATTGAAATCAGAGATGACATTTCGATAAGAAATAAAAGAATCTACTTTACTTGGCTCACAATATCTTTGACATGGATATGAAGAGCACTGAAAGCAATATTCAACATTTTCATGTTTTTTGTTACACGTGATAACAGCGCAAGTCGGATGTTTCAAATGAAAATCTGGTCCGCCGCATCCGGGGCACTTTGATATGCCATCCGTTTGATACCGTGGACAAAGGCCACAATTAAGCCCACATAATGAGAATAAAGGATATTTTCGCTTGAATTCCATCTTATTCAGGAATAGGAATTGGGTTTTCGGTCGCGCGGCTGCTTCGCCGAAGCTCCCTGGCCCTACATGTTTTCGAAACCCCACAATTGTTGTTCATAGACAGGCAGCTCAACCTTGACGCCGGCAAAGGTGCCGGTCACTTTGCCCTCTTCGAGAAAGCCCTTGATGCTATCGTATTTCCAAAAATAGGCGGCTTCGCCACCGAAGAGCGTCGCTTCGGCCTTGACTCCGACTCCGACTTTCACACCCCAGCCGTGCTCGCTCATGCTGACTCCGAAGATGAGCCCTTCGCCGATCTCCATTTCGATTTCTTGATTCTTGGGGTTGATCGTAAAACTGACGGCGTCGATGCCCACG
>JAPKZH010000370.1 GCA_026393905.1 Candidatus Aminicenantota bacterium | reverse complement strand
TCGATGTCCTCGCGGCGGACGACTTTTTTCCATTCGGTTTCGGCGTCACCGCCAAATTCTCGGGCGAGTCTGCGGCCTGCCTCAGGATCGATATCCACGCTCACGGCCAGCCGGCAATCCGGGAATTTCTTCAGAGCGAGGGCCCGCTTCCGGCCGATCAGGCCGGCGCCGATGATGGCCACCCGGATGCTCATTGTCTTAGCTCTTTTTGAAAAACATCTTGTCATCGATGCGGCGGATGGTGGCGAAGTCTTTATCTCGGCGCAACCGCTCTTGAAAATCTTGCTCCGGCCAGGGATCCCAGGCCGCCGAAATGAATTTGCCCGTGATCCCATCGGACAGCGAGGACAAAAGAAAAATCGTTAAGCGAACCGATTTTTCGACAGGAACGCCTCCGCTGGCCATCTGCTTTTTAGTGTTCTCGTAAAACGCCGGAGTCGCAAGCTCGGGTCCGGCTTTGAGCGTCTCCTCGTGGAAACGGGTGATGACGAACCCGGGGGCGATACAATTCACATCGACGGCCTCATCGACAAGCTCGGCGGCTAGGTTTTCGGTAAATCGGACAATGGCCACTTTGCTGGTCGCGTAGGCCGAATAATGAGGAAAAGGCGCGGCGGCACCGCCGCCGGAAAAATTGACGATTTTCTTCCGCATCGAAGACGGAAAAAGCGGAATCAAGGCCTGACAGGCGTAAACGGTTCCCAAAAAGTTGATCGCGATCGCCGCGGCAAATTTCTCCATGCTGACCTGAGAAGTTTTTCCGATGGGGCCATAGATGCCGGCACAGTTGACGAGACCATGGATGTGCTGAAACTTCGCCGCGCACCACCGGGCGAAATCCCGGACATGAGGATATTGGCTGACATCAAGAGGATAGATCTCATGACTTCTCTGGGAAATATGCTTGAGCTCCTTCAGTGTTTTCTCCAAACCGTCGATCGTCCGGGCCGAAATGACGACTGTGGCGCCTTCCGCGGCGCAAGCTTTGGCGATTTCTGCACCGATCCCCGAGCTTCCGCCCGTGATGACGATGACTCTCGAATCCAGCATGCCCATACTCTACCTCCCGACGGAATGATATTCAAACCCCAGCGAGGTCAGCCTGCCTCGATCCAAAAAATTTTTTGTGTCAAAAATGACGGGTCGTCTCATCCGGCCGAAGACTTTTTCCCAGTCGACATCCTTGAATTCCGGCCATTCGGTCAAGAGGACGAGAAGATCGACGGAATGAGATGCTTTCTCGAGGCTGGGGGCGATTTGGAATTTTGGGCTGTGGGAGAGCTCTGTATAGTCCGCCTTTGGGTCAAAGACCCGGACTTCGGCTTTTTTCTCCAGAAGAAGGTCGACGATTTCCAAAGGCAGGCTTCTTCGCAGGGTGCTCGTTCCCGGCTTATAGGTGATCCCCAGAATCCCGATCGAGCTCCCCTCGCACCGGCCCACGATTTTTTCGATCCGCTTGAGGATAGAGAATTTTCGCTGGTTGTTCATGGTGTGGATGAGGCCGAAAATCTTGGCCGCGCCGTCGCTCTCACGATTTTTCTGATCCAAGACCTTGAGGTCCCTGCCGAGAGTTCCTCCCGAAAACCCGATCCCCGGCGCCAGATAGGCGTTCTGGCCGATGCGGGGATCGGATTTCATCCCTGCCACAACATCGTCGATCCGGGCTCCCGCGGATTCGCAAATATCCGCCAAATGGTTGGCAAAAACAATGCTCATGGCCAAAAAAGAATTGATCCCGTGCTTGACCATTTCGGCACTCTCCATGCTCATGGACAGGATTTCTGCCGGGATCTGGGAGAAAAGACTTTCGCACTGCTCACGAGTCCTGGTGTCGGCAGCGCCCAGGATGATCCTTCCTGGATTGAGATAGCAACGGATGGCGTCGCCGAGCCTCAGGTTCTCCGGAGAATAAGCAAGCTCCAGCATCGGTTTTTCTCTCCGGAGCCGCGTCCGAAGCTCGCGGCAAAGACCGCTCGGCGATTGAGAGCTCACGATCAAGATGGCGCCGTCTTTCAGGATCGGCCGGACGTCCTCAATCGCTTTTTCGAGGATGGCCGTATCGCTCGAATCATCCTCGCGGACGGGGGTATCATAAGAAAGGAAGATAAAATCACAAGACGCCAGGGCGCGGATGTCATCGGAAAATGTGATTTTGCCGTTGCCCAGGCCCTCCCGGATGGCATCGGAAAGACCTGGTTCGTAGATGGGCGGAGTAGCCCTTTTCAAGTTTTCGATACGGAAGGTGTCATCATCGAAACCCACGACGGTATGTCCCAGCTTGCACCAGGCTGCACAGAGAACACAACCCAAATGCCAGAGGCCGATGATGCCGATTGTCTTTTCCATGGTCCAAATCCACGTCCTTTCTCAGAAACCAATTCGGGCGAACCGAAACTCTAAAATTTTTTTACCTGACTCCATCCATAAAATTGACCAGCACTCTGGTCCCCTCAAAGTCAAACCTGTATCTCATTTCCCTTAAATTCAATTTTCTCATGGCATCCCGGAAGCGGGCCTGGTGTTCCTCGACATAAAAGAGAAAGAAGCCGCCGCCCCCCGCGCCGGAGATTTTTCCTCCCAGAGCGCCGTTGGCTTTGGCGATCTCATAAATCTCATCAAACAACGAATTTGTCATCTGGGGAGAAATCCTTTTTTTATACTCCCAATGTTCATCAAAAAGGAATCCCACCGCGGTGAGGTTGCCGCTTTCTACGGCTTCAAGGACCTTGTAGCCAATCTCCTTGATATGGTGCAGGCTTTCCAGGATTTCGGTCTTCCCTTCTCTGGCTCCTTGACTCTGCGCGGCAAGAATTTGGTCGGCGCTCCGGAAAGTCCCCGTGTAGAACATGAGGAGATTCCTGTTGAGATCATCCAGAGTGGCATCATCAATTTTTGCCGAATGAACCTGGACAGTTCCATCTGTTTTAATGTCCAAAACTCTCAACCCTCCAAAGGCCGCCATGTATTGATCCTGCTTTCCGATCGGCTTGCCAAGCCTCCGGATTTCAAGTTCACAAGCTTGCTCAGCAAGAACCTCAAGCGGAACGTAATCTCTTTTCAGGCTGTGCAGGGCATTGAGAAGGCCCACTGCATAGCAGCTCGAAGATCCTAGGCCCGTCCCGGCGGGCACGTCGGCCATGGAAACAATTTCCACAGAATCTTCGAGACTCATCATCCTCATGGCCTCTTTGGCGATTTCGTGCTTCAATTCCTCCCGGTGGATGACGATCTCTGTTTTTGTATATTTCACCCGGACCAGGTTATCAACAATCGGACGGTTGACGCTAATGAACATATACTTGTTGATGCCCGCGGCAAAAATAAAGCCCCCATATTGGGAATAGTAGGAAGGCAGGTCCGTACCTCCTCCGCCGAGTGTAAACCGGAAAGGCGTCCTCGTAATAATCATCAGGCTACCCCTTTTCGCTTTCTCAATTGATCCAGAAGGTCGCGGCTGTCAACGGCCCAAACCGCAGTCTCGAGTTTATAGGCATAGAGTCGTTCTCTCCGCTGAAGAATATTGGGCAAGACGTCAAACCCAAAATCGGAATAATCGGACCCAATAAACTCGAAAACCGCGGGCTGGAAATAATAAATTCCCGCATTGACCCAATGGCTAAAAACGTCCTCCGGCCTGGGCTTTTCCACGAAGCGGAGAATTCGCTGTCCAGGTCCAATTTCCACGATTCCGCATTCCCTGACGTCTTTTTTTTCAAAAACAGCAACAGTCCCGATCCCGTTTTTACGCTCCGCACGGGCGATGAAATCGGCATAATCCAATTGTGTATAATTATCTCCATAGATGACCAAGAACGGTTCCCTTGCCAGACTTTTTTTCAGCCGTTTGACAGCTCCGGCTGTCCCCAAGATCTCGGGTTCATAAGAATATTTGATATGGACTCCCCATTTTCGGCCATCCTGGAAAAAGCCCTTGATTTTTTCGGGCAGATGGTGGAGATTTATAAAAATCTCCCTGATTCCGGACGCCGCTAGCTGCTCCACGTGGTATTCCAGGATGGGCTTGCCGGCGATCGGGATCATCACTTTCGGGATACGATCGGTCAGAGGCTTGAGCCTAATCCCTTTCCCGGCGGCCAGCAAAAATGCTTTCATGATTCGATCCGTCCGGCAGCCATTTCGGATTGAACATACTCGATGGCTTTCCGAAGCCCCGCCCTGATATCCGTTTTGGGCTCCCAGCCCAGCTTTTTGGCTTCGCGGATATCCGCCAATGTGATTTCCGCTTCTCCGGGCAAATCCGGCTTAAAAATGGGGATTATCCGTTTTCCTAAGAGGTCGGAAACAAGCTCGAGAATTTCGAGGACGGAAAAATTCATTCCGGAACCGAGATTGAATGTTCGATGATCCGTCCCTGGATTATCGATGCATAGGAGGTGGAAATCATTCACATCATCCACATAGATGAAATCTCGCCGCTTTTGGCCTGTCCCGCGGACCACCGGCGGCTGGCCTTTAAGCAGCCGAATGATAAAAGCGCTCATGACCGGAGGGATCGTCCGCCGATAATCCTGGGCAGGGCCATAAACGCAAAAATAGCGCAGGGCGGTGACGTTGAGGCCATAAAACCTTTCGTAGGCCTTGGCAAAGTGGAGTGAGGCGAGCTTGCTCGTGGCATAGAAGCTTTCCGGACGCACTTCCGATTCCGGCGTAGGAAAAACCAGACTCCCTTCATACAGGGCCGACGATTCTGCGTAAACCATCTTGCGGACGC
>JAPKZH010000498.1 GCA_026393905.1 Candidatus Aminicenantota bacterium | reverse complement strand
ACGCCGCCTGCCCCATGAGCGGCTTGATGTGGTAGAGCCGGGCGTCGCGGCCGGCCCAGGGTCGGATTCCGCCCGGCGTCTGTCCGTCGGGCTCCGTGTAATGGAGGAAGTTCAAACACCAATTCTTGAGATAGATCCCATCGGACGCGTTTTCGGAAATCAGATGAAGTCCAACAAAAAATGCGTCCCAATCCCACAGCTCTTCATAAACGCCGTTCGGCACGATGTAATCGTAAGAAAGGGCGCCGTTGGCCTTGCGGAGAACATGCGCCCGCAATCCGCCGATCTCGGACTTCGCCGCGGCCGCCAAAGCATCAAGGGTCTTATTCTCTACACGATCATTTCTCATGGCACTCCTCCTGAAAAATTGATTGAGCCTCGGATGTCTGCGCCTCCGAGCTAGATACCAATACATTTTACCCGAATTTTCCTGAAAAAAAAGCTCGACTCGACCCGGTTTGAAACCAGTCAATTTGGAGGAGAGGCCGGTTAAGCTTTCTTGATTAATCTTGGCGTCTATAATAAATTTAAGGCGACCATGTCAACGTCCGCCAAACTGCCGTACATAAAGAAGGTAGGCCATCGAGGCGATATAACGGTCTGGATTGTCGATGGCAGCTATATACGCGGTCACATCGATGAGGAGTTTACCAATTTCGGCCAGCATTACGCCTTTATCTATATTCCATTGAATGAGTTCTGGATTGACCGCGAAGCTGTCCACGACGAGACACGGTTTTTCATCGACCACCTGCTGGTTGAACACCGGCTTATGGCCAAAGGTGTGCCCTATGACAAGGCGCTGGTTGAGGCCGATAGGGAGGAGCGCAAAGAGCGCCGGCGTGCCGGAGACGTCAGCCGGTTTACGCACCACGGGGAAGAATTGCCTGACGCTAAAGGTGTCCACGAGCGGCTATGGAAAAAGCTGGAGAACGGAGTCAGCGTATGGATTGTTAACGGTCGCCTCGTCCGCAGTGTTTTCGATATTGACTTTACCGAAGGCGGCCATGACCATGTCTATGAGTTCGTACCTGAAAATGAGGTGTGGATCGACGACGCTATTGAAGAGCCGGAACGCGGCTATGTCCTATTACACGAACTGCATGAGCACAACCGCATGGCACAAGGATGGCCTTATAACAAGGCCCATGAAGAATCAAGCCGGCTTGAATCCCGGTGCCGCCATCATCCGGATGAACTGCACGATGCCCTGGCGGCAGAGGGCTGGGAGTAGTACTTAATCGGAAATTTGTTATACTAGAAGCTTCTTTGCTATAGCGCCCGTAGCTCAGTGGATAGAGCGGTGGACTTCGAATCCAAAGGTCGGGAGTTCGAATCTCCCCGGGCGCGCTCCCTTTACTCCTCTTTTGAGTTAGGAAAGATCGAAAATTGACGATTAAAATTTGCTTTTTTTCGGCTATCGGTGCTCCGATAAAGATTGGAAGAAGCTCTTTTGAAACATTTAAATTGAAAAGAGACGTGATCTGGCATATACTAATTATAAGACTCCAATAGTTCAGGATTGGAGGAAGGGACAATGAAACACAAAATCGGTGAAACGGCTGGAAAAATCTGGATGCTTCTCGAAGCGAAAGGAGAGCTCAATATCGCCCAAGTGCCCAAGCTGCTGAGAGAGAAATCGATGGTCGTTTATCAGGCCGTCGGTTGGCTGGCCAGAGAAGACAAAATCGAATTACGGAAGGATGCGACGAAGATATGGATTTCCCTGGCCGAGTCGGAGAAAAGAAAGAAGTCCGGGTGAGTTTCCGCCGGTATTAAGAAAATCACGAAGTGCCCAAAATCGGGATGAAAAAAGCCAAGGGGCAAGTATACGGAATTTTACTCATCCCAAACAATCATTGAAGCTAGGACTCCACGAAAGATGAGACGGCGATGAAAGACGTCATTTTGAAATTCAAGAAACACGATGAGATCCGTTTGACGGATATGGATATCTATTTATTTAAGCAGGGCAGTCATGCCAAGATTTATGAAAAATTGGGCGCCCATCCGGTCATCATGGGAAAAACGGCAGGAACGCATTTTGCCGTTTGGGCCCCAAATGCCAAAGCCGTTGCCGTGATCGGAGATTTCAACGGCTGGAATCCGCGGGCGAATCCGATGAATGTCCGGTGGGACGGATCGGGAATATGGGAAACGTTCATTCCCCGGATCACTCCCGGTGTCATGTATAAATACCATGTGGTCTCTCATCACGGTCGTTACGAAGTGGACAAGGGTGATCCCTATGCTTACTTATGGCAGGTGGCTCCCAAAACCGCATCCATCGTCTGGGATTTGGAGTATGACTGGGGCGACCGCGATTGGATGAAGAGCCGTCACAGAAACAATTCCATTCATGGACCGATCTCGGTCTACGAGGTTCATCTTGGCTCATGGCGACGAGTCCCCGAAGAGGGAAACCGGCCTCTGACCTACCGCGAGACAGCCCTGCAGCTTGCCGCCTATGTGAAAGAGATGGGTTTCACTCATGTCGAATTTCTTCCCGTGATGGAGCACCCCTTTTACGGATCCTGGGGCTATCAATCACTCGGCTATTTTGCGCCGACAAGCCGGTATGGGACGCCTCAGGATTTCATGTTTCTCATTGATACGCTCCATCAAAACGGGATCGGCGTTTTTCTGGACTGGGTGCCGAGTCATTTTCCCAGCGATGAACATGGGCTGAGCTATTTTGACGGCACGCATCTGTTTGAACACCAGAATCCCAAACGCGGCTATCATCCCGATTGGAAAAGCTATATCTATAATTATGGTCGCAATGAGGTGCGGTCCTTTTTATTGAGCAGCGCGATGTTCTGGCTGGAGAAGTATCACGCAGACGGGCTGAGGGTCGATGCCGTAGCTTCGATGCTGTATCTCGACTATTCGCGAAAGGAAGGGGAATGGATCCCTAATCCGTTGGGCGGCCGGGAAGACCTCGAGGCCATCTCTTTCCTAAAAAAATTGAATGAGGCGGTCTATAAAGAATTCCCGGATGTCCAGATGATCGCGGAGGAATCGACAGCCTGGCCGATGGTCTCGCGGCCTGTCTATGCGGGGGGACTGGGCTTTGGCATGAAATGGAACATGGGATGGATGAACGATACGCTGAAATACATCTCGCAGGACCCCGTTTTTCGGAAGTTCCATCATCACGAGCTCACCTTCAGCATTTGGTATGCCTTCTTCGAAAATTTTGTCCTGTCCATTTCCCACGATGAGGTCGTCCATGGGAAAGGGGCCCTCATCGGCAAAATGCCCGGAGATGAATGGCAGCGCTACGCGAACCTGCGGGCCCTCTTCGGATATATGTACGGCCACCCCGGCAAAAAGCTTCTGTTCATGGGAAACGAACTCGGGCAGTGGTCCGAATGGAATCACGAGCGAAGCTTGGAATGGCATGTTCTTCAGTATCCATTTCACAGCGGTTTGCAAGCGTGGGTCAAGGACCTCAACCGCTTTTATCGTCAGGAGCCGGCCCTATTTCAAAAGGATTTCGACAGGGACGGCTTTGAATGGGTGGATTATCACGACTGGGAAAACAGCATCATCAGCTTTATCAGGAAGGCCGGTCCAACGGGCGACATGATTCTTGTCGTCGGCAACTTCACGCCCGTGCCTCGCCAAAGTTACAGGGTCGGCGTGCCGAGAAGCGGATTTTGGGCGGAAGTCTTGAACAGCGATTCTACGATCTACGGCGGGAGCGGCCAGGGAAATTTTGGCGGAGTCGAAGCAGCCCCCGCGGCCGCCCAGGGAAGACCTTATTCTCTTTCGCTGACCCTGCCGCCTTTAAGCGTAGTGTTCTTCAAATATAAGGGGACTCCTCGGAAAGAAGGATAGATGGAAAAATTCATCTGTATCCACGGCCATTTCTATCAGCCGCCGAGAGAGAATGCCTGGCTGGACGACGTCGAACTTCAGGACGGCGCTTATCCTTATCACGATTGGAACGAGCGGGTCACAGCCGAATGTTACGCGCCCAACACGGCCTCGCGGATCGTCGACGCCAACATCAAAATCATCGACATCATCAACAACTATTCCCTGATCAGCTTCGATGTCGGCCCCACCCTGTTGTCGTGGATGGCCAGACACAAGCCCGATGTCTATAGCGCGATCATCGAAGCCGATCGACTAAGCCGGCAGAACTTTTCCGGACATGGTTCGGCGCTCGCCCAGGTCTATAATCATATGATCATGCCATTGGCCAACCGGAGGGACAAAGAGACCCAGGTCGTCTGGGGCATCCGAGATTTTATCCGACGGTTCGCCAGAGAGCCCGAGGGAATGTGGCTTCCCGAGACGGCCGTCGACACGGAGACGCTCGAAGTTCTGGCCGAACATAACATCAAATTCACCATCCTGGCTCCTTCCCAGGCGAAGAGGACAAAGCCCCTGGAGAAAGGCGGTCGATGGCACGAAGCCAAGGACTCTGTCGATCCAACCAAACCCTATCTTTGCGGCCTGCCTTCCGGCAAAACAATCACTCTCTTCTTTTATGATGGACCGATCTCGCACGACATCGCGTTTGGCGGACTCCTCAACGACGGCGGGGCCATGGCCAAAAGATTGCTGGGAGTGTTTTCAGGGGCCGCCGATGATTCTCAGCTCATCCATGTCGCAACGGACGGTGAAACTTACGGCCATCATCATAAATACGGCGAGATGGCCTTGTCCTATTGCCTCCATTCTATCCAATCCACGAACGCGGCCAGGCTCACCAATTACGGCGAGTACCTGGCCAACCATCCGCCGCGAGACCAGGCTGAGATTGTCGAGAATTCTTCGTGGAGCTGCAGCCATGGTATCGAACGGTGGCGTGACGACTGCGGCGATACGACCCGCTCAAAGCCGGGCTGGAGGCAGGCCTGGCGCAAGCCCTTGCGCGAAGCCTTTGATCGATTGCGCGATCGGCTCAGTCCCTTGTTTGAACAGGAAGCTGCCGGGTACGTCAAAGATCCATGGGCGGCCCGGAATGAGTATATCGATGTCATCCATGACAGCTCTTACGAGAATGTCAAAAACTTCATGGCGAAACATGCCAAACAGGAACTCTCGCATGAAGAAAACGTCAAGGTTCTCAAGCTGTTGGACCTCCAGCGAAATAGCCTGCTGATGTACACGAGCTGCGGCTGGTTCTTCAGTGAAATTTCGGACATCGAGACGACTCAAGTTTTACAATACGCCTCGAAAGCGATCCAGACCGGGGAGGAGCTGTGGGGGACTCCTTTGGAAGAGGAATTCCGGAATACACTGGCCGAGGCTCCCAGCAACGTCTATGACAACGGAAAAACCGTGTATGACCTTTTGGTCAAGCCGGCCAGAGTCGATTTGCTTCGCGTCACGGCCCATTATGGAATCTCTTCCATTTTTGCGGAATATCCTCGCCGGGCATCGCTCTATTGTTACACGGTCGAAAATGAAGCCCGCGTTAAAAAGGAAGCCGGCAGATTCAATCTGGCGCTGGGCAGAGTCAAGATTATTTCCGACGTCACCTGGGAAGAAAAATCGATCAGCTATGCCGTTCTGTATCTTGGGGATCTGAATATCAGCGGAGGTGTCCGGGTCATCGATGATCAACAGGAATATGCCTGCATCCAGGCGGATATGACGAAGGCCTTCGAAAAAGGGAACATGACCGAAGTCCTCCAGCGGATGATGCGGCATTTTGGCCCTGACAATTATTGTTTATGGCATCTCTTTAAAGATGAACAGCGCCGGATCATCCGAGAGATCCTTGCCGAAACCATCGGCAAGATCGAAGGATCTTTTCGCGATGTCTACAAGGCGAATTCTGCCGTGATGGATATGTTGGGCGAATTCGGCTATCCCATTCCCGCCCCGTTCCATCTGGCGGCGGAATACATCATGAATGCGGACCTGAAAAAGCATTTTCTCGAGGACGAACTCGATCTCGAGAGGCTTCGAGACCTGATCGCTCACGTGAAAAAATTCTCCTTCCAACTCGACAAGGACGGGTTGCGGTATGTGGCCAGCCAATGGCTGACGTCTCAGATGGAAATGTTCCACACCCATCGAGACAATCTCTCGTTGATGGACAAGGTCGTCGACAGGCTGCGGTTGATGGCCGAACTCCATTTGGACCTTGATCTCTGGAAAGCCCAGAACATCTACTTTGGAATCAGCCGGACCATCCTGAATGATCAAAAGAGACAGGCAGAGAACGGCGTTGAACGGGCAAAAAAATGGGTTGGTCTCTTCAAAGAACTGGGTGCTTTTCTGTATGTTAATATAGAGTGATACGGAGTCCCGTTACACAATCGGAGTTTGTTCCGGAGGCCTTCGAGGACAAAGCCAATCTAATATTAATGCTGTAAGCAAGGCTACCCGGTCATTGATTATATGAAAGCGCTGCAGTCCTTAGAAGAAAAGGATTATAAAAGGAAGAAGGAGGGA
>JAPKZH010000045.1 GCA_026393905.1 Candidatus Aminicenantota bacterium | reverse complement strand
ACTACGAAGCGCGGCAGGAGAAAGCCAGAGGATTGATGGCTGCTAACAAGGTCGACGGATTGTTTTTGACCGGCAGCACGAACCTGGCATATTTCACGACGGTCGGCTGGGGGACGAGCGAGCGGACCTTCGGCGCCCTGCTCGGCCGCAAAGGAAGTCCCGTATGGGTCTGCCCGGCCTTTGAGCTTGAGCGGGCCAAAGAACTCATCCCACCGGGCCAACAAATACGCGTCTGGGAGGAGCATGAAAGCCCCTATAAGCTCATCGCCGGAATCATGAAGGACCTGGGCGTCGGAAGCGGACGCCTGGGCATCAATCCGTCCACCAGCGCGTTTGTCTATTTCGGAATCCGCCGGGACGCTCCTGGGCTGGAGCTTGTCGACGGCGCGGTCGTCACAGAGGGCTGCCGGGGCACGAAAACGGAAAAGGAAATCGCCTATATGGACCTGGCCAATAGGATCACCAAGCTGGCCTATAGGGAAGGATTCAAACAGATCCGGGAAGGCATGAGTCAGCGGGACCTATCCACTCTCATCAGCAGTGCCCATTCGAAAATGGGAGCGAGCGGCGGCGGCGGCGGGCCCCAATTCGGCTCAAGCACGGCTTTCCCGCATGGGTCGAGGATTCCGCGAACGCTTCGCGAAGGCGAAGTGGTCATGGTCGACGGCGGATGCGGCGTCGAAGGCTTCCGGTCGGATGTGACCCGGACCGTCGTCCTCGGCAAGCCGACGGATCAGCAGAGAGCAGTCTGGGATATCGTTAAAAAAGCGCAGACGGCGGCCCTCCAGGCGGCGCGGCCCGGCGTCCGTTGCCAGGACGTGGATGCCGCCGCCCGCAAGGTTGTCGAAGACGCGGGCTACGGGCCCGGCTATAAATATTTTGCCCACAGGGTCGGCCACGGCATCGGAATGGAGGGGCATGAATATCCCTATCTTGTTAAGGGCAACACGCTCGAGCTTCTGCCCGGCATGACCTTCAGCAACGAGCCGGGGATCTACATCTTCGGAGAATTCGGCGTCCGGACCGAGGACTGCATGGTCGTCACGGAAAACGGCAGCCGCTTCCTGGGCGGTATGGAAGCCGTGTCTATCGACCAGCCGTTTGCGGATCAATAAAAAAATGGGAACGCTTTTATCTTTTGTTTTAGCTCCCAAAAATAGCACGTTGGGGAAAAAGATAGAACCACCCCACCCCTTTTTTCGTAATCCTAATAAAGGAGGACTCATGGACAAAAAGAAGCTTATCATTCTGGCCCTCTCGCTCTTGGTGGTTTTAGGCCTGGCGGCAGCCCAATACACGCCCTGGCTGTATTGGACGCTGCTTCCCAAAAACGAGATCGATGAGATCGTCGGCGAGGCTTCGGGCGAGACCGCCCTCAACACGATCATCGATATCAACGGTTACAACCGCGACCGGATGTCGGAGGAGTACGCGGGGCCGTTCTTGGAAACCCAGGTCATCTTGAAAAAACTGAAACAGTACGGGCTGGCCGGCGCAGAGATTGTCTCCTATCCGGGTGGCGAAACCTGGGACGGCGTCAAGGGCGAGCTGTGGGAAGTCACCCCAAGGCACCAGAAATTGGCGTCCATGAGAGATATGGTTCCGATGCTCGCTTCGGGCAGCTCGACGACGGATGTGACGGGCGAGTTGGTCTGGGTTGGCCGTGGGACGACTGCCGAGATCGAAGCGGCCAAGGTTGAAGGGAAGATCGTGGTGACCGAGGGAAGCCTGGGCGCCGTGCATAACTTGGCCTGCCTTCAAAAGGGCGCTTTGGGCGTCATCGGGATCAGCATGTCCCGGCCCTATTTTGATCCGCTCCAAATGGGGTGGGCGGGAATCGCCAGCTTCCGTGGAATGAGGGGAGGTCCCGGGCAGCCGGCCCAGGCCGCCCAGCCGCAGACGCCTCCTCCAGCCCCGCCAAAGCCCAAGTTTGGCTTTCAGCTCCCTGTCCGCGAAGGAGACATTCTCAAGCAGCGGCTGATGGCCAGCGAAAAGATCACAGCCCGTGCCCAGGTCGAGTCCAAGCAGGAAAAATACAAGATGGAAAATGTCGTGGCCTATATCCCCGGCACGGACCCCACGGCCGGCGAAGTCATTTTCTCCGCCCATCTCTTTGAGGGCATGACCAAGTTGGGGGCTAACGATAATACGTCGGGAAGCGCGACAATCCTGGAGGCCGGCCGCCTCCTCAACACGCTCATCCAGGAAGGCCGGCTGCCCAAGCCGAAGCGGACGATCCGTTTCCTCTGGGGCCCGGAGTTCTCGGGGACAAGCCTATGGGTCAAGGCCAACAAGCCGATAATGGACAAGACGCTCTGCAATATCAACATGGACATGGTCGGCGAGTGGCTGAGCAAGAACCAGGCCTTCATGTGCCTGATGAGGACGACCTACGGCAATCCCCACTACATCAACGATGTCGTGGAAAACTTGTACCGGTATGTCGGAGAGGGGAACCGCGAGCGCATCCAGAATCGGAGCGGGTTCAATAAAGTCCCGGTCCGGGTCGTGGCCCCATTCGGCGCCGACGAGCCGTTTTATTATTCCATCGAAACCCATTACGGAGCGTCGGACCACGAGGTGTTCAACGACTGGGGCGTCCAGGTTCCCGGCGTCATGATGATCGCCTGGCCGGACCGCTGGTATCATACTTCGGGGGATCTGCCCGACAAGTCCGACGCGACCCAGTTGAAGCGGGCGGCGGCGATCGGCGCGGCCGGCGCCTACACGGTCGCTAACGCCGACGACAATATGGCCATCAAGATTGCGGGCGAGACGGCGAGCAACGCCACCCGGCGCATCGGGCACCAGTTTGTCGTGGCCCTGGAAATCCTAAACGGGGCGAAAGCCGAGACTCTGGCCGATTCCTACAAGTCGGCCCGGACCTATGTGGAAGGCGCCGTGTTGAATGAAAAAGACACGCTCGATTCGATCCTCGAGCTGGCGATGGATAAGGGAGCGGTCGGCAATTACATTGGGCAGATGAAGAAGACGGTCGATGCCGTCGGGAATGCCAATCTGGCGGCGCTCCAAGCCCATATGGAGGCAACGGCCCGCAGGCTGGGCCAGAAGCCGGTCGTGATCGCCTTAACGGACCTCGAGAAAAAGGCGGTCAAGATCATTCCGAAGCCAACGGCCAAGATCACAGAAGGCGGCTATCAGGGCTACAGAAAATATATCGACGGCGTTCCCGCGGCCGAAAAAGCCAAGTATCCCTACGCCTCCGAAGTGTCCAGCACGGGCGAGCTCCAGCTCCTCATCAACGGAAAGCACAATGTCTTAGACATCATGAAACTGATGGATGCCCAGGCCCAGAGAAGATCGACCGTTCAGGGAATCCTGAACTATCTCCAGATCCTGAAGCTGGCCGGCTTGGTCGAGATGTAATTTTCAAAATCCCAAAATCGATAGAGATACCCGACGCGCTTTCATACGTGGAGGGGGACCCTATGAAAGGGTCCTCCTCCAAGAGTGTCCCCCATGGAGATACATCGCCAAATGCTCCTTGGAAGGATGGCAGCGAGCGGAGCGAGCGTTGGAAGGAAACCCTAGATAAGGGTTTCCTTCCAAGAGTGTCCGGGGGGATTTTTTTTGCCAATCCTACACTTTCCGCCGCCGAGAAGGAACGGATCGAAGGCTAAATCGCCAAGTGCAGGAAAGACAAATAGGACAAAGAGTCTCCCTCGAAATGATTGATTTAAGCGAGTAATTCTTCGATGCGGAGGCCTTCGATTTTCCTGTAATCTCTGATCTCGGCCGTGAGGACGGAGAATCCTAGAGACAGGCAGGTCGAGGCGATCATGAGGTCATGCGTGCCGACGACAACTCCTTTCTTGATGAACTGGCCCCAAAACCTGGCGTAGACACGCGAGGCGCTCAAGTCGAATGGATAGAGGGGAAAGATCTCCAGGATCTTTTCGACAAAGGCCTCGCGCTGCTCGCGCCTTGCCTCCGAATCTGCCCGATGGACCGCATGGAGAAGCTCAGAAACCGATATCATGCTGATGCCGAAAGGCTCGCTATCCCTGCCCTTGACGAGCTTTTCGAGACTTAAAGAAGCCCTCTCCAGGCCGATCAGGGTGCTCGTGTCGAAGATTATTCCCATGGGCTTTTCTTGGGAAGGGAGGGCTGGAACTGCAGGACTTTTTTGATGTCGCGTTCGAAATTCTCAACCTCGGCGCCCAGCTTGGGCAGATTCTTCATCAGCTTCTTAAATTCCGAAAGGGACTTGGCTTCAAATTCCGCATGGGGCGGGGCTTCTGGGGCCATTTCTACAGGGCGAAGAACAGCGACAGGTTTTCCGCCCCTGACGACCGTGTAATTTTCTCCTTTATATCTGACGAAATTCAACAGCTCTGAAAATTTTCGGACGGCCTCTGTCGCGGAAACTATTTTTTCTTCTGCCATTTTATATGTAAAATATGATAATCATATATTACATAATATAAGGCAAGAGTCAAGCTTTATTTTTTAGCGTTTCAGAATTTCTCGAAGAATTTGAGAAGTCCGCCCAGGCTTTTCCAGATCGAATTCTTGGCCTTGATTTTCTTAGGGGTGGCCAACTCGACGGGCGGCATCGCCTGAACCGCATTGCCGGGAGAAAGGACTCCGACGGTTAACTCCCCGTCGCTATAATACCAATCTCCTTCTCCGTTAGTGGCCCGCAGGGTAGCCCCGACGCCGGTCACCTGGTAGGTTTTGACCAGTTGTCCCGTCCTCTGAAGGTCCGCCATCAGCTTATCTCGCTCGGCATCGACATCGGGAGCGATATGATGTGTAATCTCTCCCGTAAGCCAGCTGAAGCCGACGCTTCGGTCAAACGTCACTGCGCCGATCCAGAGGGGTTTTCCATTCTGCCCCAGGGCGTCTGCTTGCCAAAAACGAACATGGTGGCGCTTTCCGGGGCCTTTGCTCAAGACCTGTTCAAAGGCTAAGTCTTGTCTGCGACCCCAGAGATATAAATTGCTAACAGGGGCATTGGGGTAGGGGCGCTTCAGGAGTTCGCTTTCCGCGATCCTCAGCCCGGCGCGAATAGTTTTCCGTGTCGCTGGCTGCCAGCCTGCTCTCATCATGGCCTGAACAATTTCTTCCTCCGTTCCGATCAAGCCGACATTGAGAGGGTCGCCCGGTTTACCCCAGGCCTTGACCGTTGTCTTGGGAGCTTCTTCCAGGCCCGGATTGTGCTCGTAATGCCGCCAATAGGCCGGCAGCACTGCATAAGCCATCAGGAAATAGAGGGTAAAAAGAACA
The DNA here is from genome assembly GCA_026393905.1 of Candidatus Aminicenantota bacterium. Classification (GTDB taxonomy): domain Bacteria; phylum Acidobacteriota; class Aminicenantia; order Aminicenantales; family UBA4085; genus JAPKZH01. The sequence continues at coordinate 1,208 of JAPKZH010000045.1, read as the reverse complement.
GCCAGGGTTATTCCGGTCCGCCGCAGCCCGCGCTTTAATTTCGGATTCATGGGGCCCATTCAGAATTTGATTTTCTTATAGAAAATTCTTTTGGCTGCCTCTGCGGATAAAATATAGAGAAAAAGAATCACCACGAGGGCCGGGAAAAAGGAAACGGGGACGGGCCGAAATCCAAAGGCTACCGCGACCGGCAGATAGGGGAGGACAAGCGTGATAACGGCGATTAATATCGTGGACAACAGGAGATATTTTCCCGGGCGGCTCCGGATGAACGGGCGGCGTGTCCGGACGACGAGGACGATGAGAGACGCCGAAATTACCGATTCCATGAACCATCCGGTCCTGAATTGATCCTGCGAGGCGCGGAACAAGAGGAGCAGAACGCCGAAGGTCAAAAAATCGAAGACGGAGCTCACCGGGCCGAAGGTCAACATAAAATTGCGGATAAATTTGATGTTCCAGCGCTTCGGCCCGGCCAGCATTTCCGGGTCGACACGGTCGCCGGCGATGCTCATCTCCGGAAAGTCCGTCAGCAGGTTCGTCAGGAGGATCTGCTTGGGAAGGAGCGGGAGGAACGGGAGGAAGAGCGACGCACCCGCCATGCTGAACATATTGCCGAAGTTCGCGCTAGTCGCCATGAAGACATATTTCAGCGTGTTGGCGAATGTCCGCCTGCCGTTCTGAACGCCTCGGACGAGGACATCCAGGTTTTTTTCAAGAAGGACAATATCAGCGGCCTCTTTGGCCACGTCCACGGCCGAGTCCACCGAGATCCCGACATCTGCGGCATGAAGGGCAGGAGTATCATTGATGCCGTCGCCCAGGTAGCCGACGACGTTGCCGCTTGTTTGAAGGGCCCGGATGATGCGCTCCTTTTGATTGGGCTCGATTTCGGCAAAGACATCCGCCTCGCGGACCTGGTTGACGAGGGCGGCATCGCTCATATGCGAAAGCTCCGGGCCTGTCAGAATCATCGGTTTCGACAGGCCGACCTGGCGTCCGACGTCCCTGGCCACTAGCCGGTTATCGCCGGTGATGACCTTGAAGGAGATCCCGGAATTTTTTAGGTCCTCAATAGTGCGGGCGATGTTGGGTTTGATGGGATCGGCAAACGCTAGGACCCCCAGAAATGTCATGTCTTTTTCGTCGGACTTCGAGACGGCGGTTTGACCCCGCATATCGCTATAGGCGACTCCTAGGGTCCGCAG
>JAPKZH010000445.1 GCA_026393905.1 Candidatus Aminicenantota bacterium | reverse complement strand
CGGAGGTGTCGTGCCCGGCGTGTTCCAGGACGAGGCCGAGATCTCCCCGGCCGGCGGCCGCGATATGGTCGTCGTTAATTACACACCCGTTCTTTTTGACCGGTTTCAGGTTAAATGGGGGTATGATCTGCGGCTCCAGCTCCCCTCGCTTTTCGATGATATCGGGGACTATCAACGCGTCCGCCATAATTATTATGCGACTCTCCTGGATCTCTTCATCGAGAACTGGGCCAAGCCCTACTTTGATTATTGCACGGCCAACAACCTCCTCTTCACCGGCCACTACTGGGAACACGAGTGGCCCCGGCCGGTGGTCAATCCGGACAGCATGGCCTTCTGCGCCTATGCCCATATGCCGGGAATCGATATCCTCATGAACGACTTCCAGCTCGACACTCACGCCCAGTTCGGCAACGCCCGGGCGGTCAAAGAGATCCGCAGCGCGGCCAACCAGATGGGCAGGCCGCGGACGATGTCCGAGACGTTCGGCGCCGGCGGCTGGGACATGACCTTCTTCGACCAAAAAAGGATCGCCGACTGGGAATATGCGCTGGGCGTCAATTTTGTGAACCAGCACCTTTCGTATGTGACAATCAAAGGCGCTAGGAAGCGAGACCATCCGCTCTCCTTCTCCTACCATGAACCCTGGTGGAATTCCTACAAGATCCTGGCCGATTATTTCGGCCGGCTGTCGGTGGCGCTCTCTTCCGGCAGGCAGGATAATCGGGTCCTGGTCATCGAGCCCACGACGACGGCATGGATGTATTATTCGGCGCGGGGAGAGACGGAGAAGGTCAAAGCGATCGGCAAGGATTTCCAGGATTTCGTCAACCGGCTGGAGGCAGCTCAGGTCGAGTATGATCTGGGCAGCGAGTCGATCATAAAAGACTTCGGGAAAAACCAGGGCGAAAAATTCATTGTCGGCGAGCAGGCCTATGGGCTGGTCATTCTGCCTCCGGGCATGGAGAACTTGAATAGACCGACGGTTGAGCTATTAGATAAATATCTGTCAGGCGGCGGACGGATCCTTTCCTGGGTCAGACCTCCGCAGTTCATAGAAGGGAAGGCCGACGACCGGCTGGGAAAGCCGGCCGCTCAATATCCCCAGAAATGGCTCATGGCGGCAGAGCCGCTCAGCCTTAAGAAAATCGATGAGTTGTGTCCGCCCCGGTTCGTCTTCGAGATCAAGGATACCAAGGGGGCATCGCCAATCCTCCTTTTCCACCATCGACGTTCGCTCAAAGATGCGGAACTGGTCTTTCTGGCCAACACAAGCAGCAAAGAAGGAGTTGCCGGGAACATCCTGGGGGAAGGCCGGTCTTGCGAGCAGTGGGATCTTTTTTCGGGGAAGGCTTCCCCGTATCCCTGGCAGTGGGAAAAAGGCCGGCTCAAAGCAAAGTTCGGACTTCCTCCCGGCGGAAGCCTGTTGCTCTGTTTCAAGCCCGGGGCAGGGCCAAAGGTCCCTGGTCGAAGCGATCGAACATCGATCCTGGCGCCCCAAAAAGAGCTGCTCATCAAGCGTGAATCTCCGAACATCTTGACCTTGGATTACTGCGACCTCACCCTCGGCGGGAAAACGGAGAAAGACCTTTATTTTTACGAAGCCCAGCTCAAGACATTCAAACATCATGGGCTGGACCGGAATCCCTGGGACAGCGCCGTCCAGTACAAGACCAATATTTTGGACAAGGACAAATTCGCTCCAGATTCCGGGTTCGAGGCGGCCTTCAATTTCGAAGTCGCTGAGGGCGTGAATGCCGCCTCGATCCGGGCGGTTGTAGAAAGACCCGAGCTTTTTCAAGTATCCATCAACGGCCAGAAGATCGGGCCAGTGAAGGACAGGTGGTGGCTGGACCGGGCCTTCGGCGTCTTCGAGATCGGCAATTTCGTCAAGCCCGGGAACAATCAGGTTGTGTTAAAGGCCGCTCCGTTCACGATCCACAGCGAGCTGGAGCCGGTCTACGTGCTGGGCGATTTCGGGCTTGAAGCCCAGGCCAAAGGATTCAAGGTTGTTCCTTCTTCGGAATTGAAGCTCGGCGGAGCATGGAATACCCAGGGGCTGCCTTTGTATTCGGGCGCGGTGGCTTATAAGAAGACATACTACCTTCGTATGAATGACCTGCGCAAGAACCGCTTCTTGGTTGGGCTCGGCCGCTGGCTGGGCGCCGTGGCCGAGGTCAAAGTGAACGGCAAATCGGCCGGCGTGATCGCCTTCGAGCCGGCGAGGCTTGATGTCACGGACTTCCTCACTTTGGGTAGCAATGATGTGAGTGTCATAATCTATGGAACGCTCAAGAACACACTCGGCCCCTTCCATAACAATCCGCGGCTGGGGATGGCCTGGCCGGGGTCATTTCAGCAAGGCGCCAAGGGCGGATATCCGCCTGGGTCGGAGTACAGCGTCGTCGGCTACGGCCTCTTCGACGATTTCCAATTGACGACGAAAAAAACGGACAGGTAGAAAGGAGAAAGACGTGGCCGAGAAGATCGGGTTCGACAGCGAGCGCTATCTGAAAGAGCAGACGGCGGCTATCCGGGAAAGGGTCCGGCAGTTCAATAACAAACTCTACCTTGAGTTCGGCGGCAAGATCCTCTTCGACTATCACGCCGCCCGGGTCCTGCCAGGGTTCGACCCGAACGTGAAAATGAGGCTTTTCCAGCAGCTCAAGGACCAGGCCGATATCCTCCTCTGCATCTTCGCCGGCGATATCGAACGGAAGAAAGTCCGGGCGGATTTCGGGATCACCTATGACGTCGATGCGCTCAAATTGATCGATGACCTGGCCGACTGGGGGATCGAAGTTTGCGGCGTCGTCATCACCAGGTTTGAGGGCCAGCCTTCGGCGAAGGTGTTCAAGAACAAGCTCGAGCGGCGCAACCTCAAGGTCTACACCCACAGCTTTACCAAAGGCTATCCGACCGACGTGGACGTCATTGTCAGCGATGCCGGCTACGGCGCCAACGAATACATCGAGACGAAAAATCCGCTGGTCATCGTGACCGGTCCAGGCCCCGGGAGCGGTAAGATGGCCACCTGCTTGTCGCAGCTCTACCATGACTACCGGCGCGGGATCCAATCAGGATTCGCCAAGTTCGAGACATTTCCCATCTGGAATCTTCCGCTCAAGCACCCGGTCAACGTCGCCTATGAAGCCGCCACCGCCGATATCCGCGATTTTAACATGGTCGACCCCTTCCATCTGGAGGCCTATGGGACTGTCGCCGTGAATTACAACCGCGATGTCGAGATTTTCCCGGTGCTCAGGAGGATCCTGGAGAAGATCACGGGGATGGAGTCCCTCTATAAATCGCCCACCGATATGGGAGTGAACCGGGCCGGCTTCGGGATCATCAACGATGAGATCGTCCGGGAGGCGGCCCTCCAGGAGCTCATCCGGCGCTATTTCCGCTATCTCTGTGAATATGCCATGGGCTTTGCCGACCACGAGACCGTCGAACGGGCCGAGCTCCTCATGAAAGAAATGAAGGTCAAGCTCGAGGATCGGAAGGTCGTCGGGCCGGCCAGACAGGCCGCCCAGGCCGCCATAGAAAAGGGGAAGGGCAACAAGGGCATCTTTTGCGGCGCGGCCATCGAGCTCAAGGACGGGACGATCATCACGGGCGAAAACTCGGCGCTCATGCATGCCGGGTCGAGCCTCGTCCTAAACGCCATCAAACATCTGGCCGAGATTCCTCCCAAGATCCCGCTCCTGTCGCCCGGGATCGTCGATGCCATCACCAACCTCAAGGAAACCATCCTGGGAGCCAAGACCATCAGCCTGGACGTCGAGGAAGTCCTGATCGCCCTCAGCATCAATGCCTCCTCGAACCCGATGGCCCAGATGGCGCTGGAGAGGCTCAAAGAGCTCCGCGGATGCGAAGTCCATATGACCCATATGCCGACGCCCGGCGACGAGGCAGGGCTGCGGAGGCTCGGCCTCAACCTGACCAGCGATTCGAATTTTTCGAGTAAAAGCCTTTTTATCACTTAAGAAAAAATGATTGGTTCTCTTCCGTTTCGTATTGGGAGCGAGGCCGTCTCCGGATCGTTTCCTAAACATTTTTTCCGAATGTGAAATGGAAGAGAACTAATACAAACGTAATAAATAAAGTGACAATGTAGGGGCTGCGGACGGCCTAAGCGCCGCCCGAACGGGGATGTCATTTTAATTATTGCGTTGATATTAGATGATCTGATTTCATGTCACGTCAGGCTATGACAGGAGGGGAAGATGAAGAGTTTCTGGGGCTATTTCCTCGGGACGATCTTCAAGCCGCGGGCGACATTCCGGACGCTGCTGGCGGACCCGAAACACGTTTCGAAAAGCTTCAAGGCCGTTTTGTTCATCGGCATCCTTTATACGATCACGGTGGCGGGCTTGGCCGTCAGCGGAGCCCTGATCTCGGCGCCTGCCTTCCTCAATCTTCAGCCTGAGAACTACTACTTCTGGGAAATGTTTTTTGCCGCCCCCGTGGTCTTCCTGGGCTGGATCCTGGCTGCAGGATTCGGGCATCTTCTGAGCCGGTGGGGGAAAGGGGCCGGGACTTTTGAAGGGACTCTGGCCGCGCTCGGGTTTGCCGTGACAGTGCCGCAGTTCCTGACCTGGATTCCCGAGACGATATTCGTCATTCTTCTCCTCCTTGGGATGAAGCAGGAGGCGTTCATGGAGCGCACGGCGCAGCCCGGTTTCTGGCAGACGTTCGTAATCGCTTACCAAGCGGTAGCGGTCTTTTGGATGTTCATTCTCGTGATCACAGCGATCATCGCCAGCCAGAAGATGCGCTGGTGGAGGACCTTGCTTGTCGGTTTGTTCACGACGGCTGTCTTCATGGCCGTCATGATTATTTTCATTAGATGATCATGCCTGGAAAGCCTAGCCGGGAGCCGATGGATGATTGACGTCAAAGAGCATGTTTACCAGGATGATCCCAAGGTGGGGCATCCGGATGTCCGGACGAAGCTCAAGGATGTTTCCTATTTCTTTATCGGGAATGGTTGGATTCAAGGGGCCGTCCAAATAGCCCCCGCCGGCGAAGGCACGCCCGTCGGCCTTCTGGTCATGAATCCCGAGCATCTCAAGAAAAAGAGAGAAGCCCTGACCATGGACCCGGACACCGGCTTGGAAAACACGATGATCCGGGTTCTTGATGGGACAGAAGTCCATCAGCCTTCAGCCGGCGCCGTCGAAGCGTTCTGGTCGGAAACCCGTCAAATTCCCTTGGTCTGCGTCCGCTGGCAGGGCCGGGGGTTTGAGGTCGAAGAACATTTTTCTTGTTCCGAAAAGGACATCCCCGTCATCCTGCGAAAAATCCGATTCAAAAGCTGCAGCCGGCGGAGGAAAAGGCTTCGGGTCAGGACGGGCGTCGGCTCGAAAATTTTAACGAAAGACTTTTTGCTACAGCCGGGCGGCGAAAAAAGTCTGTCGATCTGCTATTTCCTGGCTGCGGGTCAGCCTGAGGTCCTGGTGGATTTCAGCCGAACGGCGGCGCCGGGCCGGGACATGATCGATTTTTGGAAAAAGAAATCCAGGATTTCCTTCGGACATCGGCTCCTTGACCGTTTTTTTCAGGCTTCGAAATTCCAGCTCCCCGCCGTCATTTCCCGGACCGGCCGCGTCGATGGCGGCGTCTGGCAGTACAACCGGGAATGGTTGCGGGACCAGGCCATGGTGGCCCTGGCCTTGACCATGACCGGCGACCATGGGCTGGCCCGGACGATGTTCAACCGCCTGTTCGATAAATTCGTGACGCCCGACGGCGACACAATCGATTCCAGCGAAAAGCGCGACCCGGACGAGGTGGAGCTCGATCAGAACGGATTCCTGCTTTATACGTTCAAGGATTATGTGCTTTGGACGGGCGATCTCGATATGGCCGAAGAAAAATGGGACAAGATCGTCGTCACGGCGGAATTTCCTCTCCAGGATGCTTTCCGCCACTCTCCATCCGGGCTCCTGACCAACCGTAGGGAATTCTGGGAACGCCATCGCGCCCATGGGATTCAACCAGGCATCGAGCTCGTCCACCAGCTTTATACTTCGGCGGGGCTGTCGGCGGCGGCCGTTCTGGCCCGGATGCTGGGGCACGCGAAGGAAGCCGGACGCTGGGACAACGAGGCGGCCAGGATCAAGCGATCGATGCTCGACGTCCCGAAATTCCGTTTATCGGATGATCGCGGGTTCATCAAACGTCGGGGATTGGCCGGCGAAGTTCAAGAAACCATTCGGGCCTTGCCCGATTCCGGACTGCCGTCCGAGGCGCCGCTGGCCGGGTCCGGCGACCATTTTCTGAATCCCGATACGTCCGCCGCCCTGCCCATAGCGATGGGATTTGTGCCTCCCGATTTGCGGCTTTGTCGGATGACGCTGGCTTCGCTCGAAACTCTCTGGAACCAGGCGTGGAAAGGCGGAGGCTACGGACGGTATCATTCGAGCTCTGAGCCCGATTCGGCAGGCGCCTGGCCGTTTCCTTCCCTGTTTGTGGCGCGGGCGTGCGTGGAAACGGGGGATTTCAAGAATGTCTGGCGCATTTTGAATTGGCTGGACACCGTTCCCGGAGCAAAAGCCGGGTCCTGGTTTGAGTTTTACGGAAAGCGGCTGGCCCCGCCTTTTCCTCAAGTCGGGATCGTGCCTTGGAATTGGGCGGAGATGATCATCCTGTTCGTCCATCATATCCTCGGCGTTCAGCCGCAGGAGCATTTCCTCCGCATCCGGCCGCGGCTTCTTCCCGGGCTGACGCACCTGCATGCTTCATTTCCCTTCCGGGGATCGAGGCTCGAGCTGGATTTCGAGAAAGCGGAGAAGGGGAGACCTGCCCGGTTCCGGACCAACGGAGAAGTTCTCGAATCCGATGCCGGTGAAGCCTTGGTCGCTTATCGCTCCCGAAATCTTTGGCTGAAAGCCCGGCTGCCTTTAGCCGTGCCAAGAGGCCGGTCATGACAACTTAATCATATGACGGATAAAGCCTTCTCCAACAAAACTGTGGTCCTGATCGTTTCGACCGTGGCCGCGTTTCTCGCGCCCTTCATGTCGTCCTCCGTCAACATCGCCCTCCCTTCGATCGGCAGAGAATTCGAGATGTCGGCCGTAGCCCTCGGCTGGGTAGCGACGTCTTACCTGCTGACAATAGCCATGTTCCTTGTCCCCTTCGGCAAGGTCGGGGATATCTATGGCCGGAAAAAGGTCTTCGGCTGGGGCGCCCTCATCTATACCGCGGCATCCATGCTCTCCACCTTCGCCCACTCCGCGTTGTTCCTGATCGGATCCCGCGTCCTGCAGGGGCTGGGCGGAGCGATGTTCTACACCACGGGTGTGGCGATCCTGACCTCGGCCTATCCTCCGGGCGAGCGGGGCAGGGTCCTGGGAATCAATGTTTCTTCGACATATATTGGCCTCTCTATCGGACCTGTCCTGGGCGGATTCCTGACACAGCATCTGGGCTGGCGGAGCATTTTCTGGCTGAACGGAATTCTGGGGTTGGTTCTCGTCGTCCTCGTTTTTTGGAAACTCCGGGGCGAGTGGGCCGAAGCCAAGGGTGAGACGTTCGACTTGGCCGGCTCGATGATTCTTGGCTTGGCTCTCATCGGCATCATGCTGGGATTTTCGATGCTGCCCAAAATGGCCGGCGCCGGCTTGATTTTGGCAGGATTGATCGGTGCGTTTATTTTCGTTCGCTGGGAGCTTAGGACGGAAGATCCGGTTCTCAACATGAATCTTTTCCGGAAGAATGCCGCCTTTGCCTTTTCCAACCTGGCTGCCCTGATGAATTACAGTGCCACGTTTGCCGTCGGCTTTTTGATGAGCCTCTATCTACAGTACATCAAAGGGCTGAACCCGCAGAAGGCAGGATTGATCCTGATCGCTCAGCCTGTCGTCATGGCCTTGTTTTCTCCGCTGGCGGGCAGGCTTTCGGACCGCATCGAACCGCGGCGTATTTCTTCGGCAGGAATGGGCCTGAGCGCCCTGGGGCTATTTCTCCTGTCTTTTATCGGAGGGCAGACGGCCATCGCTTTTATCGGGGCCAGCCTGGTCGTCCTGGGCCTGGGATTCGCCCTTTTTTCTTCGCCGAACATCAATGCCGTGATGAGCTCTGTGGAAAAACGATATTACGGAGTCGCCTCCGCGATGCTGGGGACAATGCGCATAACCGGACAAATGCTGAGCATGGGTGTGGCCATGCTGATCTTCGCCATCTATATCGGACGGGTCCAGATCAGGCCGGCGAATTATCCCCAGTTTTTGGCCGGTCTCAGAACGGCCTTTTTGTTCTTTACGGCGCTATGCATTGGAGGTGTTTTTGCTTCACTGGCCCGGGGCACGCTTCATTCAAAGGACTAGAAAGTGCGCTCGCTACTCATGAATGTCGATGCGGGAGAGGAGACATGACCAATTACCACATGCAAAAAAGCGAAAGGGAAATCATCGAGAAAACGGTTTTGGAGGAAATATTGGAGCGCGGCCGGTATGCCGTGATCGCTCTTTGCCGGGAAAACGATCCCTATGTCGTCACCTTGAGCTATGGATATGACCCAATAAAAAGGTCTCTCTATTTTCATACGGCCCGGAAGGGCTTGAAGCTGGAGTATCTCAAGGCCAATCCTTCCGTGTGCGCGACGGTCATCGAGGACGGGGGATACATCATGGGCGAATGCGCCCATGCCTACCGTTCCGTGGTTGTCCGGGGGAACATGGAAGTTGTCAAAGCGCTGCAAGAGAAAAAATATGGCATGGAAGTCATGCTGGGGCATCTTGAAATAAACCCCGAGGTTGTGAGAAAAAGATCGTTGCCGGACGACCGGGCCTATGCCAGGGCGGCCATCTTGAGGTTGGACATCCTGGAAATCACCGGCAAAGCCGGCCGCTAAAACTCAAGGGATCCTGATAAGGTCTGGCATACACATTTGAAATTTTATTTTGCGAGGATTGATTTATAATCTTGTTAAATGGAAAGGCCTGACCTCCATATTGACGGAATGAGCAATGGAATCGGCAGATTATTGGATCGAGAAATTGGCCCTCACACCGCATCCTGAGGAAGGCTATTACCGGGAAGTCTATCGCGCTTGCCAAATTGCCCATAATCCTATATAATATATAGGAATAGATCAAAACAAGGAGAAGATGTCCCATGATACCCAGGAAAATCAAGGACCATATATTTTCGGTAGGGGCCGTCGATTGGGACCGCCGGCTTTTTGATTCTTTGATCCCGCTTCCCGACGGCACGAGCTATAACGCCTATCTTATCCGGGGCAGCGAGAAGACGGCCCTTTTGGATACGGTCGATCCGTCCAAGACCGATATTCTTCTGGAAAATCTCAAGGGCTTCCCTTCGATCGATTACGTCATCGCCCACCATGCCGAGCAAGACCATTCCGGCTCGATCCCGGCCGTGCTGGCGAAATACCCTCAAGCCAAGGTTCTCTGCACGCTCAAAGCCAAGGGCATGCTCATGGATCACCTGGACATTGCCGAGGACAAGTTCATCACGGTCGGCGACGGCGAGACCGTGACGCTCGGGGACCTGACTTTAAAATTCATCCATACGCCCTGGGTCCATTGGCCGGAGACGATGTCCACCTACCTTGGAGAAAACAACATCCTTTTTAGCTGTGACTTTTTCGGCTCTCATCTGGCCGCCTCCGACGTATTTATCACGGACGAAGGACGCGTCTACGAGTCGGCCAAGCGCTATTATGCCGAAATCATGATGCCTTTCCGGACGATCATCCAGAAGAACCTGGAAAAACTCAAAACGCTCGAAATCGATTTTATCGCGCCCAGCCACGGCCCCGTCTATAAACGGCCGGGATTTATCTTCGATGCGTATAAGGATTGGATCTCGGATACGCCGAAAAATGAGGTTGTCAGTCCCTACATTTCCATGCACGGCAGCACGCAAAAAATGGTCGAATACCTCGTCAGCGCGCTCGCCGAACGAGGGATAAGAGTTAGTCAATTCAACCTGGCGGATGCGGATATCGGAAAGCTGGCCATCGCTCTGGTCGATGCCGCGACCATCGTCGTTGGG
>JAPKZH010000417.1 GCA_026393905.1 Candidatus Aminicenantota bacterium | reverse complement strand
CCTGTGAGAAAATCACTATGAAAGCTGCGTCTTTTATAAATGATAAAGAGCGGCTCTAGGACAAGATCTTGACATCAGTTCTGAAATCCGGGTATTTGTGCAGCAGCCCGTTGCACAATTGCCAGATCTGGGCAGACCGCGGCAAAAGCTCGCATATATTTCAGGTTCCGGGGCGAGAGGTCCTACATATCGGGAAAATCAAGGAGAGTGAACGGAAGGGTGTATTCTTGACCTCAATGAGAATATGAGGTTCGAACAGTCGTCTTACAAGATGATAACAGACTGGACCAATGTTGAAATCGACGGATGGCAATGGTTTTTTATAGAGCAAGGTCATCTGGAGAAGCAAAAAATTGATTTGGCGTCGTATCTGGGCTAAAATAAGCATAGTTATCTATGCGCAAGAAGAAGGATAAACCGATGAGCAGAAAATTCAATGTTATCATAGAGAAGGATGAAGACGGATATTATGTCGGTTTGGTTCCTGACCTCCCCGGCTGTCATTCTCAGGCCAAAAGCCTTGATGAGCTCCAGAAGAGGCTAAAAGAAGCTATTCGACTTTATCTTGAGGTCGAAAAAGACATTCCCGAAAACCGTCACTTTATTGGAATTCAGCAGATCGAAGTCGCGTGGTAATGAAACTCAAGCCGTTGCCGAGCAAGAAGGTCATTCTAATCTTAGAGAAACTTGGCTTCAAAAAAGTTCGGCAGCGCGGCAGCCATGTCTTCTTCAGGCATGCGGCTTTCGGACCCTAAGGCCGGGAAATATAATTGTCGCCGATCAGATTGGCCAGGTCTGTGTCGCAGAGATAGACTTTGGGGCTTTTTCTGATCTCGGAGTTTTTTTTATCCGGACCTCGCCTGAGATTCCCGAGCAGGAAGCTTCGTCTAAGATTTGTGATTGACATTTGGCTGGAAGAGGCATATCCTATGTCTGAAATTGCGAAATTCAGAAATTATGAAAATCTTGCCATGAGCGAGAAGACAAGAATGGAAGAATTGGTCAGGTTGCGGGCCCGGGGGCAGGTGACTTTGCCCAGCTTCATCCGAGAAAAGCTCCATTTGGAGGATGGAAGCCTCGTTCTGATAAAGGTTGTGGACAACGCCATTGTATTGGTGCCCCAGGAGACGATCGACAAGGAACAGTCATGGTTCTGGCAGGAAAGGTGGCAGAAGCTCGAGGCCGAGGCGCAAGAGGATATCCGGAAAGGGAGAGTGAAGTCATTTGACTCGGTCGAGGAACTCTTCGATGAAATTGAGGGAAGGCCTAAAGCTCACAAGAACGGAAAGGTTTAAAAACAGCGTTCTTGATTTAGACCCGCGAACCAGGGAAAAGCTGCGAAAACAGCTCGGGATCTTGATCTCGAACCCGCGGCATCCCTCGCTGGGCGTGAAAAAAATCAAGGGGACAAAATCGATTTTCGAGGCGCGGGTGAATGACCATCACAGATTCACCTTCGAATACGGGGAGAAGAACGAAATTCTTCTCAGGGTGGTCGGTCCTCATAACTCGGCGCTCAAAAAGCCATAGCGTTCAGGGCATTTCCATAGTAAAGATCCGGCAAATCTTGGGGGAACGCCCAACCGTTTTCTGGTATGATAATGTCCCATGGCCACGGTCCTCATCAACGATACGGTCAAAAAATTCCTTCTCGGGCAGCCGAAGCCCTTCCGTGAGAGAATCCGGCGAAAATTCGAGTTCCTCGAATCGGGCCTTTGGGAGGGAAACCTTCGGACCAGGAAGCTCCGAGGCCTCTCTTCGAAATGCGTCTTCGAGGTCGCCGCCGACGCGGACCTCCGCGTGCTCTTCACCCTCGGCCGCCCGGGCGATCGCCAATCCAACGACCTGATCGTCTATGTCTGGGGCATCGCCACCCACGACCGGCTCGACCGCCGATTCCGGCAGGTCATCCCCGAAAACGTCCCCTTCCTGAAGTTCCATGATTATGACGAGGCGCTGTTCAAGGACGTCTGCCTGGACGATCTGGATTCTTCTTGCTTTACCCAGGAATCGATCACCGAAAAAATCAATGATGAGTCCGGGAGTCAGCGCTGGTACCCCGTCGAAGAGCCGGAATGGAAGAGGATCCGGAGCTACACCGCAGAGGAACTCGAGCTCTTCCTCTGCCTCACGCCTGAGCAGAAAGACGTTCTCGAGTCTCCGCCGCCCGTTCTCGTCTCCGGGACGGCCGGCAGCGGAAAAACAACACTCGCCGTCTATTACCTCCTCCGGCGCGACCTGCGGACGCGGAAAAACGTCTTCATCTCGTTCAACCGCCACCTGAAGCTCTTTGCCGAGCGCCTCTATCGCGGCCTGCTGAACGAGGCCGAAGGCAGGTCCCAGGTGGTGGTTCCGGATTTCTGGGTTTTTAAGGAGTTCCTCCTGGAAACGGCCCTTCGCGCAGGCCGGCCTTTCGATTCCGATAAGGAAGTCGATTTCCGCAGGTTCCGGGAGCTGTATTCGTCCCATCCCCTTCGTCAGAAATTCGATCCCGTGCTTGTCTGGGAAGAGATCAGGTCGATCCTGAAGGGGGCGCTTCCTCAGGTCGACACGACGGTCCTCGAGCGATCCCTGCGCGCCTTGAGGAATCGGGACGCCGAGGGAAGCATTTTCTCCCGTCTGCAGCAGCAATTCCTCCTGTTCGCCAACCTCGAATCCCTAAAAGCCGTTTCGGGCTTCGTGGAAAAGTATCTCCAGACGGATATTCTCTCGTTCTGCGCCCGCATAGACAAATATCTTCAGGACGACGCCCGGCGCGACCGGGTCCTGGCTCTTCTCGACCGCACCCTTGAGGAGATTCTGAAACGCAAGGAGCTGGCCCACAAAAAACACCTGTCTTTCCTCGAGTATGAATTCCTGGGAAAGAAAAAGGCCCCCAACTTCCGGTTCAGCCGCAAGGAGCTCTATCCGATCATCGAGTGGTACCAGCACCGGCTCGACGGCGGCGGCCTGTGGGACGAGCTCGATCTGACCCGGGAAGTCCTCAAAATCGTCTCCGCCCGGGAGGGCGGCATCCCCGCCTACGATCTTCTGGCCTGCGACGAAATCCAGGATTTCACCGACATTCAGATCGGCCTCCTGCTGGCCATGGTCCGCGACCCCCGGCATGTCTTCTTCGCGGGCGATACCAAACAGACGATCAATCCCACCGGATTCCGCTGGGAGGAAGTCCGCCGGCATTACTTCGAGCGGGGTTTGGGCGTCCCGGCGCTGAAACGCCTCTCCCTGAATTTCCGGAGCTCGGGGAGCATCGTCGAGCTCTCCAACGTCCTTCTCGAGCTCAAGGAAAAGTACCTGGGCATCAAGGCCGAGGAGGGCCGCGAGGAGTGGAGGTACAAGGGCCGTCCCGTCGCCGTCGTCGCCGGGATCCCCGAGGCCGAGATGCTCGACCTGCTGAGGATCGCGGGCGCCGGGCGGACGATCCTCGTCCGGAGCGAAGGCGAAAAATCGCGGCTGCAAAAGACCCTGGAGACCGAGCTCGTCTTCACCATCAACGAGGCCAAAGGCCTGGAATTCGAGACGGTCGTCCTCTGGAAGTTCTGCGAAAGCGCGCGGCAAGACGACGTCTGGAAATCGATCCTGGACCTGAGCCGGAAGAATGTCCACGAAGCCTGGATCCGGCACGAAATCAATCTCCTCTATGTCGGCATCACGCGATCCCAGAGGGACCTGATCGTCTACGACGGCGGCGCGCCGTCCCCGATTTGGGAGAGCCCGGAATTCGAGAGCCGTGTCTATACCACGTCCGACCGGAGCTATATCCACGGCATTTGGAATGTCTTATCGAAGCCGGCCGAGTGGATCGAACAGGGGCACTATTTCTTCGAACGGGACTTTTACCGGGCGGCCGCGGAATGCTACAAGAACGGCGGCGACGAGAAGCTTTTCGCCAAAGCCTCGGCCTTCGAGGCTGAGAAGGCCGGCCGTTACGGCGAAGCGGCTCGATATTTTGACGGCCTGGGCGACCGGGAGCGGGCCGCTGCGAACTACGAGCGAGCGGGCGACTTCGATCGGGCTCTGCTTTTGTGGGAAGCGCTGGGAAACCGCGAGCGGGCTGATCATTGCCGGATCGAAGTCCTGAAACGGGAAGGGAAATATGCCGAGGCCGGCCGTCTTTATCTCGCCGGGAAAAGCTATCAAGACGCCCTGGCCTGTTTCGGCAAAGCGGGGGATTTCGCGGCCATGGCGGAGATCTATCTCCGACCCCTGAGAAAGTTCCGGGAGGCCGCCGCCTGCTTCGAACAAGCCTCGAATCATATCGCCGCCGCGAGGCTTTACCGCCGGCTGAAATCCTACGACAAGGCGGCCGATCTGTTTTTCCGGGGCGGAGATTCGAAGAGCGCCGAGATTCTCTGGAAAAAAACGGGCCGGGCGAGCCAGCTCCTGGCCCTCTATGAGCAAACGGGACAACAGGAAAAGCTGCTGGCAATTTATGAAGCCCAGGAAAATTTTGACAAGTCCGTCAAGGCCCTCAAGGCCTTCAAAGACAAGAGCCGGATCGGCCGGGAAGCCGAGGATCTGTTCGCGCGGCGAAAATATTTTCGGGCCTTGATCCGATTCACGGCCCTCGAGGATCACGCGGGGACGGCCGAGTGCCACCTCCGTTTGAAACACAGCGATGAAGCGGCCCGCTATTTCAAGTTGGCGGGCGATTTCGAATCGGCGGGAATGATTTATCATAAACTCAAGGACTACAAGAGCGCCATGGAGTGTTTCCTGAAGTCCGAGGCCGATGAAAAAAGCGGATATCCTATGGCCAAACAGGCGGCCCGGAAAGTCAGAGATATCCGATGGGTTTGTACGCAGGCCCGGAATCTTTTCGAGACCGGTTTTTATCAGAAAGCCCTGGCTCTTTTTTCCATCCTGGGCTACGCGGAACCTGAGATCGGCATCTGTCTGAAGCGGATGAACGATGAGGCCGGCTGGCGCAAGGCCTGGAGCCGGGTCACGCGCTTGGAGGATTACTCGAGGCTGATCGACATCTGTTTGTCGCAGGATGAGGTGCGGCTGGGCGGTCAGTTTCTCATGGAAAAATGCCGGATGGCCCTATCTCAAGGAAACCTGGGTCTGCCGTACGACTTGATCGGCTTCAAGCTCGTCGATTTCATGGATGCGTATTTTGCCAAGGCTCGCCAACCCGAAGAGACGCGAACTTGGGGGAGATTTCTCGCTCGGTTCGACTTCGATGGGACCTTTTGGAAAAAGTCCTTCTCCTATCTCGAGCTCGGGGGAGATACCGACGCCTTGATCGATTTTATCGAAAGGCTCGATTTTTTCAACCGAAGGGCTTATCTCGAGATCAAAAAACAATGGAAAAAGGAAATGCGGGGGCTTGAAGAGCGAGAGGACTGGGACAGGCTGGCCCTCCGCGATTATTTTCTCAACGAGGGCCGTAGGATCCCGGAGTTCCTTCCGAAGATGACCGTCGGCGCCGGGAATTTCGTCTTCTTTCTTTTCGGCGAGGATCAATTCTTCAACGCGGCCGTCGACTGGTGCGCCCGGAACAACCGGTTGACCGAAGCCTGGGAGAATTGCGCGAAGTGGAAGCGGTATGCGCGGGCGGCTCTCATCTGCGAAAGGGCGGGATGCCCCGAAAAAGCCGCCGAATACTATGTCTCTGCCCGGCAGCCCGAGAAGGCGGCGTCCATCTACGTCGGCCTCGGAAAATTCCACAAAGCCGGCGACGCTTTTTACAAGCGCGGAGTGTTCGCGGAAGCGTTGGCGCTCTACGAAATGCAGAACCCGCCCGATAAGCGAAGGCTGGCCCGGACCCACGAGAAA
>JAPKZH010000537.1 GCA_026393905.1 Candidatus Aminicenantota bacterium | reverse complement strand
GCAGGGAATCGGTGATATTGGACGATGTCATATTTTCGCCGATGTAAAAGGCGGATAGGCCGCCGTGAAAATCCGGAGTGCCTTCTTTTGGGACGAGGGAAAAATAGCCGCCCGGCGAGGAGGCCTGGGGAGGATGGGCGGCATTGCTCATCTGAACCCAGCTGAGACTGAAAAAATCGGGAATGAACAAAGGCTGGCCGGTCCAATACGGGTCGGTGACATTCATGCCGTTCAACAAATATGCGTTCTGGGTCCAAGAACTTCCTCCCCGGGCGCTGAAAAGGGCGGGGAGAGTCTCCCAGAGGCCGCCGACATCGATCCGGTTCGTAGTCGCTGACAGGTCCTGGTTTTCGACGAGCGCCCATACGGAATTTCCGGAGGGGAGGTTTTCGATTTGACCGGAAGAAATCGTCGTTCGAGTCGAAAAAGGGGAGAAGTCTATCACGGAAATTTTCGGGCCCGGACTTTTCTCGAGATCCGGAGAAGGCAGCTGGACCTTAATGAAAAGGTCGGCGCCGGGTTCCACGGACAGGCGATCCTTCGTTTCCGAATCAAGACTCGGAGTTTCGACGCGGAGGGCATAACGGCCGGCCGGAACCGCGGCAAAAGCGAAGCGGCCCTTCTCGTCACAGACTGCGGCTGGAATATCGCTCGGGCTCTGCCCGACAAGCTTGATCACGGCCTTGTCGACAGGGCTTTCGCTTTGATCCACAACCCGCCCCCGCAGGGATCCGGTCCCGGCGTTAAGAGCGAAGGCAGGGCCGAAAAGCAAAAGGGGGATGACCAGGCCGGCGACAGCCGCAATCTTCAAAGCATCTTTAAACAGCGGATTTCTTCTCGTTGGATTTTAGCGCCCTATTTTCTTATCATTTGCCGGGACTGTCAAGACGGCGGGCTCAGACGGAAGCGACAAGAGCCTTGGTCGGAGCAAAATCGCTACGGGCTCTGCCGATCATGACTTCTCAAGAATGGAGGAGGACCCGAAGGATAAAGGCCTAGAGCGGAGGAAGAAACCATGAACGCTCAGAAAATAAAAATTGAAAAAAGCTCCGGGCTCGGCTATTGTATTTTTGAGTTTTTTCGGAAGTCTTTTGGAGCTCGGCGGTCAAGGAGAGACGGACATGAACATTAAAAAAGATATCGCCGTGATCGGAGCAGGATCGGGCGGATATGTGGCGGCGCTGCGCGGCGCCCAGCTACGGAAAAACGTCGTTCTGTTCGAGGAGGACCGGGTCGGCGGGACCTGTATCAACTATGGCTGCATCCCAACCAAGTATCTCCTCCATCAAACCAAGCTCTTCCAGGAGCTGAAGACGAACAAGACATGGGACGGACCGGTCGACCGGATCCTCTGCAACTGGAGGAGAGTCCAGGAAGGAAAGCTCAAGGCCGTCGACCGGCTTGTCCGGGGAATCGAATTCCTGCTCCAGAAAAACGGCGTCGAGTTCGTCCTGGGGAAAGCCGCGCTTCAGGACGAACGACATGTTCTGGCCCAAACCTCCGAGGGGGAAAAAGTCTTTGAAGTTGAGCGGATCATCCTGGCCACGGGCAGCCGTTCCGCCGATCTGCCGTTTCTTCGAGCCGACGGCCAGGCCGTCGTGACGAGCCGGGAGACGCTGGACTTAGCCGACGTCCCGAAAAAGTTGCTGGTCGTCGGGGCGGGTGCGATCGGCATTGAGATCGGAACAATCTTCAGACGCCTGGGGACGGATGTGACGATCCTGGAGATCATGCCGACGGTCCTTCCCGGATGCGACAAGGAAATGGGGACTCGGCTGGAGCGGGTCTTGAAAATGCAGGGCCTGAAAATATTCACCCAGATGAGGATCGAACAGGTTCTTCATGGACAGGGCAAAGTCGTGCTGAAAGGAACATGCCTCAGAAATATGACGCCCTTTGAATTCGAGGCTGAACGGATCTTGCTTGCGGCGGGACGAAAAGCGAATTCCCAAAGCCTTCATACCGGTTCGCCGTTCATCAGGCTTGACACCTCGGGCTGGGTCGAGGTCAATCCAAAGCTGGAGACCAACATCCCCGGCGTCTATGCCATCGGCGATCTCGTCGGCGGAAAATTGCTGGCTCATAAGGCTTCGCACGAAGGCTTAGTCGCCGCGGAAAATGCGGCCGGGGGGAATGCCCTCATGGATTACCGGGCCCTTCCCATGGCTGTCTTTACCGAGCCCGAGTTTGCCTCGGTCGGGCTGACCGAGGAGGAAGCCCGCCAGCAGACCGGCCAAGTCCGAATCGGCGCGTTTTCCTTTCAGGCCAGCGGCAGAGCCCTGACCATGGAAAGCCCGGAAGGTCAGGTCAAGATCATCGCCGGCAGGGATGACGAGATCCTGGGGGCCCATATCCTCGGGCCTTCGGCCAGTGACCTGATCGCGGAACTCGTCTTGGCCATGGCTAAGAATTTGAAGCTCAGGGACGTGGCCTCCACGATCCATATCCATCCGACTTTGTCAGAATCCGTGATGGAGGCGGCCATGAAGGGCCTGGGCAGGGCTATTCATGTCCTCAACTAGGGGCTTTTAAAGACCTTCAGTTCCGCCACTGACCAGTAGGACTGCTTGTCAAAGCCGACCTGAGTGATCTTTAAAGAACGGATTTCTTCCCCGTCGAAATCGATCGTCTGGACGAGCTCCCGAGACTTTTCCACCAAATTCTTCACAAAAGCACCAGCCGAAAAGCCGGGTTCGGCGCGCTTTCGCCATCCTCCCTCGGAATAGACCATAACTTCCAGGTCGATGGCATAATCGCGAGGATATTTCCCCAGATAGAGACGGATCTCGCGAATCCGTTCAGGCTTTTTGAATTCCAGAGTCAAACAATCGCCCGTCTTCTTCAAGGCATCGGTCGTCCAGCCCGTGTCGAGCTTGCCGTCCCTGAGAAAAGGGATGAGATCAGGGCGCAGCTCGGACGCGGCGTCCCATTCTTCGGGGGAGAGCTCGACGAGCGATTGATCCGGTTCCATTCCGACTTGAGCCGGCAGGACTTCATAGATCGCGTCATCGCCGAGTTCCTGGTCGAGGGCGTTCGGGGCATTGAATGCATAACGGAATGTCTCGACCTGTCGAAGCATATCCCGGCCCTCTTCGTCGATCCTTTGCAGGACTCGGGCGGCCTTGTCGGCCTTCCACCGCTTCAAATGAAGGATCACGTATTTCACGTTCAGCCTCTGCAAAATGTCCAGGCAGGCTTTCGATGGGAAGGCTTGAAAGACCCGGCGAATGTAATCCAGGGAAGGAGGGATAAAACCGCTGTAGCCGTTGACGAGGTTCTTTTTATGAAAAAGAGAAAAATACATGTCGATGGCATCGTCACCGATGAACGGATGAAAGGGGAGTTCGATGACGGAAAAATCTCCCGGCTGGTCCCTCAGCCAGAGATAAGTGGGGGGAAGATCGGCCTTTGTCGGCAGTCTCATCTTCTGCTGGGGAACCGAGAGATACTCCAGATTCAGCCAGAGGACGATCCCGATAGCCAGATAAGCCTTGATGTTCTTGCTCTTGATCTCGTCCCAGAGGACTTTGATGCCGCAGCCAGCCAGGATCGCCGTGCAGAACAGGACGAAGACCGCATAGCGGGAAGGAACCCGGATGCCTCTGAATCCCGGAACATTTTCATGGAGCCACTTGAAGGGGAGGGGGAGGGTCGTAGACGTATGTCCGGAGAACGTGAAAATGCCCCCGAAAGAAAGGAAGAGCGCCCAGACCAGGAGGGGGAGGTAGAGAAAAACGACGCGGTCTTCGAGGGGGCCGTCCTTGGTCTTTAAACCATATAAAATGGATGAGAGGAGAAGGGCGAGAAAGATCGCGACAAGGGCGAAATAGACCGGCTTGCCGAGGTTATGCCCGGACAGCCTAAAAAGGCCGAGGTCGAGGGAGAACCCGTCGAAGACGGAAATGAGGACGGCCAGGACAACACAGCCGATAATCACGAGGCCGAAGATCCGTCTGACGAGTCTCGGCGTCGCCTGAAACAGGGACCGCTTCTGATAGATATAGAGACCGGCCAGAAAGAGGGCCAGAATTCCCGGGCAAAGGTAAAACTCATAGGAGCCGAGCCGGCTCAGCCGGCCGCCCAAGAAAGCGTTTTGGTAAAAAATGGCCAGGTAATTGACCAGATCGGCGCCGGCCGTCAGCTCTCGTTTGAGATCGAATTCTTTAAAAAGGGATAGATAGGGCAGGGAGAACCACACGAGCGGCACCCCGCCGGCCAGGACGGGGACGGCTAGCTTGACGAGAAGAGAAGGCCTCCAAACCTTCCTGTTCAAGAAGAAAAACAGGGGTAGACCAAGGATCAAGATGGTCATCAAAAACAAGCCGTAATAGATGCAGGCCAGTGCCTGGAGGACAAAAAACACGGCGAACCAAACGGCGTGCTTTCCTTTCTGGCTTTCAAAAAATTTATGGAGGGAAAGAAAGGCCAGCGGAACGAGCCATGCGCTGAGCAGTTGGAGATGGGTGATATGCTGGATTTGGTAAGTGCTGAAGGCGAAAATGAGGCCGGCGACGACGCCCGAAAAGTTCCGGCGGGTCAAGTGACGGACCAGGAGGAACATAGCCAAAGCGTTCAAGACATAGGACATGAACAGGAGGAGGTTATAGGCCAGAAGAGGGTTCTGAGTCAGAGCATAGACCGGAAGTCCGAGTATGGACTGGGGCAGCAGGATCTCGGAAAAGCGAAGCGTTCGGGTCGAAGGGAAAAAGATATTGCCTTCGAAAATTTCGCCGGGGTGAGCCAGCAGATTCTGCTGGACACGGGTCATGGTCCAGGTGTTGAGGACGCTGTCGATGGTTTCATAGAGAGATCGGCCGGGATCGAGAGGCAACGGCCAGAGCTGAAAAAAGGTGACGACGGCAAAGAGGAGAAGAACGCCTGCCGTGGTCCGCCCATCGTTCTTCATGTTTTTTTCTTCATAGAATCTTATCGTGGGGAATGGGGATTTGTCAAAGCGGCGGCGTCGCCGGATTCATACCGGTAGAGCGGGCGGCCGTTGATGAGAGCGACCTCTCGGAAATTTTTAGGCTCCAGGACGCGCCGGTCGGTCAGATCCAAATATCGGGCATGGGCCGATTGGCTGTCCAGATAAAAATAGACCGGACGATTTTTGGCTTGGAGGATGGACACCGTCTCGCTGAGGGTCGCATCGTCCGCCCAGGTGAAGCGAAAGGCAGAAAATCCTGCGTAAAGGCGGAGCGGCCCCGACATGTCATCGCACATAATTACGGCCCGTGATCCGGCCTTTTTCTGGACGGCGAGAGCAGCCGTTTCTTCCTGGACGACTCCCATTCGGAAATGAGGCAGCGAAAAGACAAGCGGATAGACGGCCAGGATGACAACCGTCAACAGGCGAAGGACTTTGGTTCCGGCCAATCTTTGCCATGCGGCCAGCGCGCCGAATCCGTAAAGCAGGGCCAGGAAGGGAATCGCCGGGACAAGATAGCGTTCATTGCGGAGGCCATGAAACGAATAAAAGATAAAAAATGAGAGATAGCCCAGGACGCAGAGAAGACCGACAGGCCTTCGTTTGGGCTGGACGAGACAGGTGACAAGGCCGAGGCCGATCACGACAATTCCCAACAATCCGCATAGACGATACGTCGCTCCCAGATAAAAGGCGGTTCCGGGGCCGAGATGGGAGAGGAGGACCTGGCTCTGCGTCTTTGGCTCGTAGACCAAGCGAAGGAATGACCCGAAAAGGTGATGGGTATAGAAGGCCAGGGGGAGAAGGCCGAACAGGACCACTCCGCCGGAAAACCTCAGGACGTCAAGGGCGGTCGCTTTCAGGTCCTTCATTTCCTTCCCATGGACGAGGAACATCAAAAGCACAGGAAGGCCTCCCACCAGGTTGGAATAGCGAACAACGAGCGAGATACCGAAAGCGACGCCGGCGGCCGAGGGAAGAGCCCAGTGCCGTTTTCTCATATTCTTGAAAAGGCAGAACAGGCTCAGGGCGAGAAGCCCCATCGAAGGGACATCGCTCATCAGGGCTACCGAGTTTTCAAAGACCTGGATATTGAAAAAAGCCAGGCCGCTCGCGCAAATTCCGAAAACGATGTGGACGTATTTCGAGGCAAGATAAAACGACAACAGGAGGCAGGCCAAGTTGAAAAGAGGCAGAGCATAAAAAGACGCTCGAAGCCCGCCCAGCTTGACTACGGGCAGGAGAAGCAGAGAGAGGCCGGGTGGGAAGACGCTGTAAATCAGCCCCTGCTGGAGGTCGAAGACATAGTGACCGTGGGGGCTCAAAAAAAATATCGTCTGTTGATCGCCATGATCTTCCTTGAAGGCCTGACCGATCTCGGAAACAAGCGGATCTTCGAACTCCGTGCGAAACAACCCCTTCTCGGCCATGTTCAGGGCGCCCTGGAGGTAAGCATAGGTATCGCACCCGGTCACGGCCGTCGATCGTTTTGAGAACAGTTGGAAAGCGTAGACTGCGAACAGCGCCAGGAAAAGGCACAAGCAAAGATGGAAGGCTAGGCCGCGGCGGGCAAAGATCTTTCGGCTCATGATGAAGGCCAGGCTGAGGCCCAGGATGGTAAGCGCCCATTTCAGGATGAATTGGAGGGTCGGCCGGACCTGATCAAAACGATAGAGCGCCCGGCTGGCCGGGCGGGGATAAAGAAAGAAACCGGGAAATAGGCGTTGACGCGAGAGCGCTTCCCGCCACGAAAAATCGATTTTGCCGCGTCCCCCCGCGTCAAAATAGCGGATGACGATTTTATGATTGCCTTTGGCCAGGGGGATCTCTTGTTCCTTCTTACGGCCCGGATGTCGCCCGCCGTTATCGATCATGAGGCGGTCATCAAGATAAACCCAGGAGCCGTCGTCGGAAGCAATGGTCAGAACGTAGCGAGAATCCTTGGGGGCAAAAATGAAGCCTTCCCAGATGATGCTGTACTGATCGGAATATCCCGCCCTGTTCGACATCTCGAGCTTGTCGAATAGGATCTTCCGGTCCACCCGAGTCCGCACCGGCTCCCCGCTCCAGGAATCATTGTCGTAATACCGCGCCAGAAGGCCGTGGGCGGGAGACAAGCGGTAGAGGACGCGCCCGGCGATGAAGACCAAGACAAAGGCCAGCCCGAAATAGAAGACTTTATTCTTGAATCCGCCGTGCGTCATGGAGACAGGTTCTTCACGCCACGCAGGAATCTCATCTCACATAGCCGAGCGTCCGCAGCATTTCCTCGGTTTTTTTATCGATCTTGATCTCTTCCTTGCCTTTC
The DNA here is from genome assembly GCA_026393905.1 of Candidatus Aminicenantota bacterium. Classification (GTDB taxonomy): domain Bacteria; phylum Acidobacteriota; class Aminicenantia; order Aminicenantales; family UBA4085; genus JAPKZH01. The sequence goes on along the minus strand of JAPKZH010000537.1, from coordinate 3,683 downwards.
AGGACATCGCGGGCGAATGCGTCCAACCTCTGCTTGAGCTCCTGGACCTCGGCCGGCAAGCCCGCATTCCGGCCGTAAAGATCCTGGCGCTCTCCTGGGTCATGGCTCCAATCGAAAAGTTCGTAACGACTGTCCCGAGGGGTTAGGATCAGGTGCCAGGGATAATGGAGGAGCCCGAATTTGTCTCCTTCCATCGCTTCGGGCCGATAGGTTTCTTCGAATATTTCTAAAGGTTGGCCTTTTTTCAGACGGAGGAGGTCCCTTCCCCTGAAATGCGAAAGCGGTTTGAAACCCATAAGGCGTGTGATGGTCGGCCCAACGTCCAGAAGCGAGACGAATTCATCCCGTTCGACCCCCGGCTCCTGAAGGGAAGGGGAATAGAGGAGGAGCGGCACCTGGAGATAGGGCTTGTAGAGAAAATGAATGTGCCCGACGTGGGGGAATCCGGCCTTTGCCTTGAACTCAAAAAGGCCCTCGCCGTGATCGCCGACGGCTAGGATGGCCGTCTTTGAGAAAAGGCCCAGGGCCCGCAGCTTATCCCAGAGCTTTCCGATCTCCCGGTCCATATACTCGACTTCTTTTTGGTAGAGAGCGCGAACGTCCGCGTCCGGGATATTCAGTTTTCCTCGAAAAGTGATCTTAAGGCGCCGCGGGCCGGCTCGATTGATGATTTCGATGTATCCGTTTTTTTTAAAAAAGAAAACGTGATCTTCTCTCCGGATTTCCCAGCCTCGATACTGATCGATGAGCAGATCAATGGCGTTGGCAGGCGGATCGAACTCTAAGCGGTCTAGGCGGGCTTGGTAGATATCGGGGTTGGTCAGATATTTATTGATGGCCTCCAGCCGGACCTCATTCCTGCCGGGTTTGAGATCGATCTCGACGTCGTAGGCTAAGTACTTGCTCAGGCAGTACTGGCCGACGAGCTTCTCGTTACAATAGACCTTCAGGTCATCCGGCGCATCGGGCGGCGCATAGGGGTCGTGGGGATCGGAGTAATGGATCCACAGGAAGAACCGTTGGTCCTTGTGCGCTTCCAGCCAGGGAAACACCCGGGCGTTCACTTCCTCTGCGGCTAAATACCAGCGGCGCTCGGGGAAGTCATCGACGTAAGTATCAAAACCCTGGGTCAGCCCGAACTGGGATTTCAACACGCCCAGGGACACGAAGGCCGCTGTCAGGAATCCGCTTTTTTTGAAGAGGTTGACGAACGAGGGTATGTTGCGTTTGTTCCTGATGATCTGGCCGTTGTTGTAATTTTTGATGAGAGAAGGAGGCTCGGAAAAAAACATCGATGCATGGGAGGGCAGGGTGATAGGAATCAAGCTGAAGGCGTTCTTGAACAGGATCCCTTGCCGGGCCAGAATGTCGAGGTTGGGCGTGAGGGAGTTCTTGGGCGAATAGGCGCTGACATGATCCGCCCGGAGGGTGTCCAGGGTGATGAGAATAAAATTCTGAGGTGTCTCCTGTCTCCGGCAGCCGACCGTTCCGCCGACGGCTAAGGCAACAAGGACAACGGCGGACACCCCCGGACGCTTCAAGAATCTAAGACCTTTCATCTGTTTGTCCTAAGCTCATTTCAAAATGAATGCGGATCCCAACGAGGATGTTCCATTCCTGCCGAGGGGTATTATGAAAAAATATGAAAAAAATGTCAAAAAATTCTCAAACGTTCAGAAAAGCATCTCCGTTTCCGTGAATATTGATCATTGATGATGTGGGTGGCGCCGGCCAGGGCGCCAGATGCCCGAAGGCGACATAAATCATGCTTTGGCTCCATGGGGCATCCCCTGATGAATACATCGCCAACTGCTCCCTGGAAAGGAGGCAGAGAGCAAAGCGGTCGTTGGAGGGAAGCCCGCTCAAAGGGTTTCCCTCCGAGAGTGTCCGACAGGACCCACGGAATACGAGTTTTAAGCCATCACGGAAACGGAGATGCTTTCAACGTTCAGGGATTGTTTGCAAATTTCTTTGACTTTTAATAAAATCAATCCTTTTCATCAAGCGTCCTATGATAGAGCTTTTCTTTGTTTTCCTCATCTTCGGGCTGTTGGGCGTCGTCTTGTTGTCCATGAACGCCCTGCTCGGCCCCAGACGGACGAATCCCAACAAAGAAAAACCCTTCGAATGCGGCAGCCCCTACCTTCAAAACGAGATCAAGCCCTTTTCGGTCAAATTCTACTTGGTGGCTTTTCTCTTCCTGCTCTTCGATATCGAAGTCGTCTTTTTCTTCCCCTGGGCTCTCATCTTCAAGCAGATGAAGGAGAGCGCACTTCTCATCATGTTGGCCTATGTCATTGTCCTCGTCGTCGGGTTCGTCTATGCCTGGAAAAAGGGCGCCTTCGAGTGGGATTGAATGTCATGACCGGCAACTTTATCTATACCAGATTTAATTATGTGCTGGGCTGGGCTCGGAAATTTTCCCTGTTCCATTATCCTTATGTCACGGCCTGCTGCGGCATGGAGTACATGTCGACGGCCTGCGCCCATTTCGATATCGACAGGTTTGGGGCCGGCTGGACGCGGTTCTCGCCCCGCCAGTCCGACCTTCTCCTGGTTGTCGGGACCATTTGCCAAAAGCAGGCGCCCGTCCTGAAGACCGTCTACGACCAGATGACCGAGCCCAAGTGGGTCATCGCCTTCGGGGCCTGTGCCGTGAGCGGCGGCATTTATGATAATTACGCCGTCGTCCAGGGTGTCGACCAGATCATCCCCGTGGATGTCTATGTTCCTGGCTGCCCGCCGCGGCCTGAGACCGTGCTTGACGGGCTGATCAAGCTGCAGGAGAAAATCCAGAAACAAGACCAGGATTGGCGATGGAAGAAAAGACGATCCTAGACGATCTCCGCAAGACGTTCCCTGAAAAGATCCTGGAGACATCTGCGTTTTTTGGAGACACGACGATTGTGATCGTCAAGGATGGGTTGCTGGATATCGTCCATTTTTTGAGAAAGAAGCCCTATGAATTCAACATGCTTCTCGACTTGACCTGCGTGGACTATCGGGGCCGATCCCCCCGTTTCGAAATGGTCTATCACGTGTTTTCGCTGGCCGCCAAGAGGCGCCTTCGGATCAAGTTGTCAGTGCCTGACGACCGTCTGTCCGTGGACACGCTGACCTCGATCTGGAAGAACGCCGACTGGCTGGAGCGCGAGGTCTATGACATGTTCGGGATCCGTTTCGAAGGCCATCCGGACCTCCGCCGCCTGTTCATGTATGACGGGTTTGAGGGCCATCCTCTCCGCAAGGACTATCCGCTGCGGAAGCGTCAGCCGTTGATTCCCTTGAGGAAATAGGATGCCGACGAGACTCCAACGAGAAGCGAGGCCGGACAGCCTCTTGGTGAACATGGGGCCATCCCATCCGGCCATGCACGGCGCCGTCCGGATTATGCTCGAGCTGGACGGCGAACGCATCCTCAATTCCGAATTGGAGCTCGGCTATCTGCACCGGGGGTTTGAAAAGCTCTGCGAAAACCGGACGTTCTTCAACCTCCTCATCTACACCGACCGATTGAATTACGTCTCTCCGCTGATCAATAACCTGGGCTACGTCATGACCGTTGAGAAGATGCTCGGACTGGAAGTGCCCGAGCGGGCCCAGTACATTCGCGTCCTCATGAGCGAGCTGTCCCGTATCTCAGACCATCTGACCTGCCTGGCCGCCATGGCCATGGAGTGCGG
>JAPKZH010000383.1 GCA_026393905.1 Candidatus Aminicenantota bacterium | reverse complement strand
CAGCGGGGGCAGATCTTTCCCTCGGCCGAAAAGTTATGGGTCACGATGAGGTTCTGGACTTCGACCTGATTCAGCCGGCGCAAGGTCTCTTTGATGCCGGAGGCCGCCCGGCCGCCGCTTTCCAGTTCGGCCACCAGGCGGCGGACGGTTTCATCTTCTTCGGCCTTGTTAAGCCGGTTTTCCAATTCGACAGACTCCCTGAGAATTTTGTCGTAGGAATCGGTCGGCTTGGCCTTGAGCCGGCCTTTTAGGCGTTCTCTCAAATAGGCGTGGAGGAACGGCTCAAAATCGGAAAAATATTTGTCTTCGCAGCCCAAAAAGATCCAATCGAAGTGGTTCTTCTTGAACAGGTCAAAGGTCGTCTGGGCGGCCTTCTTGAAATAATCATGGAGGTGCGCTTCGATATGCCGTTCGATCCGCTTGGCTTGGGTGCCTTCAAAGCCCCCTTCCTTGACCTTGCTGGGGACATCGCTGGTCAGGCTTTCCAGAGGCTTGATTTCCTCCATGAAAACCTCATACCATCTGGCTTCCCGGCGGTCAAAGAGAAAAGCGATGATGTGACGGTATTTGCCGAGGATCGCCGATAGGGGACGCATATAGGGATTCCGGTCGAAGAGGATCCTGTTCCGCGGCGGATGGGGGAGATGGATATCCTGCCAAAAACGTTCTCCCTGGCAGGAAAATAAGGCCAGGCCTTGAGAATTGGAGGAGGATAAATTCTGGGAACAATACTCATTGATCTTGTCCAGGTCCTGGCAGAGCGAAGCTCTGTTCTCCTTGCTGAGATCCAGGCTGTCCAGCCTGGTCCGGCCGATCGTCAGCAGGTTTTTGACCGCGACCTGGATTTCCTTTTTGTTTTTTTGGCTTTTGTCCGAATCCAGGAAAAATGAGGTGGTGAGATACTTCTCGCTCCTGAAGCGCGAGAGGACATCGATCTGATCCCTGGTCAAAAGTTTCATCGAACCTCCTTAGACGAATTTTGAACGGTTTCAGAAAATTGTCTGATCGATTCCGGGAAAAAAGCGGATGAATGATCGATATTTTTAATCGTTTGGATGATTAGTCATCTCCCTTTGGAATGTCCCAAGACTGACGCAATCTCGCCCTATCGAGATGACCATGTAACTTTAAAATAAGAGCAGAAGGGCCGTTTGTCAAGTGGAAAGGCTCGGGGCAAGTGCTACTAAAAAAAAGGAGGGGGTCCTGTCACCGACCAGCCCCATCCTCCTCACAAAAAAATTTTAAGAAATACATTAGATTTAATGATGCCGTAAGTCTCGCTAAAATTTTTTTGCTCCGGGCGATGGGGCGCCCCGGTCGGCGCCACCCCACTTTTCTTTATTTGCGCATTGCCCCTCGCCTATCATAGAGGGGAGGGAAGATATTTCGAGTTTAGCCGTGGTTTTGGGGGCTTTACTCTCATGAGCGCCATAGATATAATAATTGTCCAAGAGCCTGTGCGGAAGTGGCGGAATTGGCAGACGCGTAAGCCTCAGGAGTTTATGGCCGATAAGGCTGTGTGGGTTCAAGTCCCACCTTCCGCACCATGATAACGATAGGGCCGTTTCCGGCAGTATCCGGAAACGGCCCTTTTTTTCCGGGGTCAAAGCTACACATTTGACAATTCCCCCATCTTTAAATAAAAAGAGAACAGAAAAGGTTTCCAGGGACTTTGGATGTCAAATGTGTAGCTTTGACCCCAAAAGAAAAAATATTCTTCTGATCAACCCGTGGATCTATGACTTCACGGCGTATGACTTCTGGCTCAAGCCCCTGGGATTGCTCTATATCGCTTCGATCCTCAGGCGCCAGACAAGCTGCCGGCTTCATTTTATCGATTGCCTGGACCGCTTTCATCCGCTCGTGGAGAAAAAGCCGAAATCCAAGGCCGACGGGCGGGGGCATTTTCCCAAGGAGGAAGTCCCAAAGCCCGAGGTTTTGAAGAATGTCCCGCGGAGATATTCACGCTACGGGATCCCTCTCCAGCTTTTTCTCCATGAGCTCGACCAGGCGCCCGTTCCCGACCTGGTCCTGATCACGTGCACGATGACCTACTGGTATCCGGGCGTCCAGGCCGTGGTGGAGCTCGTCCGGGAAAAATTCGGCTCAGTCCCCATCATCCTGGGCGGCATCTATGCCACGCTGGCCACAGATCATGCCCTCAGGTTCTCGGGCGCCGATGTGGTCCTTCCCGGTCCTTCGGAAAATAAGATATTACCGGTGGTGAAACAAATCCTGGGCGACGGGCATGTCCGGGAGGCCGAATTCCGGACATTCAAAGACCTGCCCCGCCCGGCCTACGATTTGCTGCCCGCCAAAGGCTGGCTGCCCCTCCTGACGTCCCGCGGCTGCCCGTTCCGCTGCACTTTCTGCGCCGGGCCGCTGCTTTATGACCGGTTTGAGCAGAGCCATCCTTCCGAGACCGCTGCGGACATCGGCCGGCTTTTTCAACAATTCGGGACGCGGCATTTTTCTTTTTACGATGATGCGCTTCTTCTCAACAAGGATGCCCATATCATCCCGATTTTCGAGGAGGTCGTCCGCCGGGGATGGCCGGTTTCCTTTCACACTCCCAACGGGCTCCACATCCGGGAAATCGACCAGGGCCTGGCCTTCCTCATGAAAAAAGCCGGTGTCCGGTCGATCTATCTCAGCCAGGAGTCCTTGGATGCAGCGGTGATCCGCGAGGCATGTCCCAAGGTCGCCGAAGGAGATTTGGAGAAGGCCATCGTCTGTCTCGAAAAAGCCGGCTATAAGCGCGACGACATCAACGTCTATTTGATCGCCGGCCTTCCCAACCAGGAGGTCGCCGGCATCAAGGAAAGCATCCTCCATGTCCGGCGCCTCGGCGCGAACGTACGCATGGCCTACTTCTCCCCACTGCCGGGAACGCCGGTCTGGCAGGATCTCGTCGATAAAGGGGTTTTGAAGAAAGATGCGGACCCGCTCCTTTACAATAAGCTCGCATTCCCCTATCTTTGGGGAGATTTTTCCGCCGGGGATTTCGAGTCGCTTCGAAAGATACTAATATCAACGCAGTAATTAAAGTGACATCCCCGTTGGGGCGGCGCTTAGGCCGCCCATACATTGTCACTTTATTTATTGCGTTTGTATTAGAATCTTCTTTTTGAGATCGAATCCCCCAGTGGGTCTTCAAAGCCGACTATTTATTTGATATCTTATAATCCGAGGATATACTTGGTCGCGAAGAAGGAGGGTCTGCGAATGGAAAAAATCTTGCGGCGGGCTTGTTTGGGCGCCTTGGCCGCTCTTGTCATCTGGGGAGCAGCAGCCTGCAATAAAGAGGCGGCGACTAAAACAGATAAAACGGAGCCAACTCCAATGAAAGGAATCGCGCAAATGGACCTAAAAATAGAATTGTTTGGGAATCTGCCGGACGGCACGGCGGTTGAGATCTATACTCTAACGAATGACAACGGCCTAAAAGCCCGGCTGATGACCTACGGCGCAACCCTCGTCTCACTCGAGCTTCCGGACCGCAACGGCAAATTGGAAGACTGCGTGCTCGGGTATGATCATCTCGACGGCTATTTGAAGAGCAGCCCATATTTCGGTTCCATCGTCGGGCGCTACGGCAACCGAATCGCCAAGGGGCAGTTTGTTCAAAACGGCGTCACCTACCATTTGGCCAAGAATAACGGCGAAAATCACCTCCACGGCGGGGTCAAGGGCTTCGACAAGGTCGTCTGGAATGCGGAACCCGTGAAGGAGGCCGAGGCCGTCGGCGTGAAATTCACCTACCTCAGCAAGGACGGCGAGGAAGGCTATCCCGGGAATCTGGCCTGCACGATCACTTACACGCTCACCAACGATGACGAGCTCGTCATCCGCTACCAGGCGACGACCGACAAGACGACGCCCGTCAACCTGACCCACCACAGTTATTTCAATTTCACGGGCGGACGCCGCGACATCCTCGGCCACGAGCTCATGCTTAACGCCGACCGGTACACGCCGGTGGACAAGGGCTTGATCCCGACCGGCGAGCTGCGCAGCGTCAATGGCACTCCTATGGACTTCATGACGCCGATGCCGATCGGATCAAGGATCGCCCAGGTCGAAGGCGGCTATGATCACAACTTTGTGCTGACGGGCGGCGGCGGGACGATGGCGCTCGCGGCCAGGGTGGTTGAACCGGACAGCGGCCGGGTCATGGAGATCTCCACGACCGAGCCGGGTATCCAATTCTATTCCGGCAACTTTCTCGACGGGACGATCTCGGGCAAGTCGGGTCGAGTCTACCAGAAGCACTTCGGGTTCTGCCTTGAGACGCAGCATTTTCCAGATTCCCCCAACAAACCGGGTTTCCCTTCGACGATCCTCAACCCGGGGCAGACCTATAGCACACAGACGATCCACAAATTTTCCGTGAAGTGAGATCGGCGGCGGCGTTTTTTTCTGGGCGGCCTATTTCTTTTTGATAAAGGCTTCGATTTCCGGAATCTCCCGGGGAATTACAGGAGTCGGATTTTCACATCCGGTCTCCGTAATGATCACCGTGTCTTCGAGGCGAACGCCCAAATTTTTCTTAATCCGTTTTTTGCATTTTCCAGGCGGCGGCCAGCTTACGCATGCGGGCGTCGGCGTGGGCAAAAAACATTTTATAGGCTTGGCAAAAATGACTGAGCCCCCGGTCGCTTGGATCTCGGAGGCGGTCCTTGGTGCAGCCGCCGCGGCAGAAGCGGAGCCACTCGCAGGCAGAGCAGGCCTCGGGAAGATCCGCCTTGATCCGGCCGAATTCGTTCTGCCGGGCGGAATTCAGCATATGAATGAGCTTTCCTTCCATGACGTTGCCCAGCTTCCAGCCTTTCTCGACAAAGAAGTCGCAGGCGTAGACATCGCCGTTGTGCTCGACGACGACATAATTGCCGCATTCGGCCCGCAGGTCGCATTCCGGAGGATCTCGGTCCACATAACGATAGAAGACGGAATCGAAAAAGCGAATAGAGGTCGTCGGCCGGCCATCCCGAAAATCCGCCAGCCAAAGATCAAACAGTTTATCTAAAAACCGGCCATAGCCTTCGGCCGGAGCGGAGAATGGGGCGGCGCGCGATGTATCCGCAGGATCGGTCTCCACGCAGGGAATGAACTGCATGTGGTCGAGGCCCAGCCCTTTGTGAAATTCATAAATTTCCTCGGGAGATTGGACCGAGTAATCATTGACGACGACCAGGGCATTGACTTCGACTCCTTCATCCAACATGAGGCGGGCCCGGTCCACGACTTCCGTCCAGGAGTCCTGTCCGCCCAGCCGCAATCGATAGCGGTTGTGAATATGTTCCGGGCCGTCGAGCGAGAGGCCGACAAGAAACTGATATTTTTTCAAAAATCGAGCCCAGTCTTTATCGATGAGAAGTCCGTTCGTCTGGAGCCCGTTTCCGACGGATTTGCCCTTTCCGTATCGGATCTGGAGGGCGACGGCTTTTTCAAAGAAAGGCAGCCCCATGAGAGTCGGCTCTCCGCCCTGCCAGCCGATAGAGGCGGCATGGAGCGGCTGCGCGAATACCTGCTTGATGGTCTCTTCCAGGATCTCATCGGACATCCTGTGGATTTTGCCGCCTGGGAAAAACGCCTCCTTATCCCGGTAGAAGCAGTATGTGCAGGCCATGTTGCAATCAGGCCCGGCCGGCTTGATGAGGACGGA
>JAPKZH010000035.1 GCA_026393905.1 Candidatus Aminicenantota bacterium | reverse complement strand
GAGGACGGACTGGAGAAGGCCGGACGTCCGGACTTCCTGGAAAGCGAGCTCGGGGTCGGCATGGATGCGCCGCCCGAGGTCCAGGATGTCGGCCCGGCGTCGTTCGATCTCCTTGGCGATGTCGTCGCATTTGTTCATGTTTTTTCGCCCTATGATAATTCAGGATAAAAAACCAAGTCAAAGCCGATTTGACAAGGATTTGATTTGTCGCGGTGCACGATATTCTTTCGTATTAAGCTCGGAGTCGGTACTGCCCTTCATGAGAAAAGAATATACCCGGTTGTTGATGGCTGTCAACGCAGCGAAAGCGAACGTGAAGGTGGCCGTCCGGCCCTATCATCGACGCGACCGACCGGAAAATCGCATGAAAGACGAAAGACTTCTCCGGAGCTTCGCGATTTGGCTATCTCAGGCGCGATATGCTATACTCTCAAAACTTTAAACAAGAAAGATGATCACTAAAGAAATTTTGGTCCTGGCGGGAACGGCGGCGACAATCGGCTTTGTCCATACTGTCCTCGGCCCCGACCACTACATTCCCTTCATCGCCATGAGCCGCGCTCGGCGCTGGACTCTCTCTAAAACGCTCATCATTTCCTTCCTGTCCGGGATGGGCCACGTGCTCAGCTCGGTCGTCCTGGGTTTCGTCGGGATTGCCTTTGGGATCGCCGTCTCCCGGCTGGAGAACACCGAGTCTGCGCGCGGTGGAACTGCGGCATGGCTCCTGATCGGCTTCGGCCTGGCCTATTTTCTCTGGGGCTTGCACAGGGCTATTAAAAATAAATCCCACAAACACGTTCATTTCCACGCCGACGGCGAAACGCATGAGCATCTTCACGGTCATGAAGCCGAGCATACTCATGTCCATGAACATAAAAAAAAGGCCAACATCACGCCCTGGATCCTTTTCACGATTTTTATCTTCGGGCCGTGCGAGCCTCTGATCCCGCTCATCATGTATCCCGCGGCGAAACACAGCGTCGGCGGCGTCGTCTTGGTCACCGTAACATTCGGCCTGGCCACAATCCTGACCATGCTCACGATTATCGCCGTTTCTTCGTGGGGGGTGAGCTTTCTCAGGTTTGGAAAGCTTGAGCGATATGCCCATGCCCTGGCCGGCGCCATGATTCTCATATCCGGGCTCAGCGTTCAATTTCTTGGGCTTTAGAAAGAGCGGCTGGCACGGCCGGAGTTGAAAAAGCTCTCCTTCTCATCTATGATTTAAACCGATCATCGTTCCATGGAATTTATTGCCGACTGCATGCTGGGGAAACTGGCCAAATGGCTGAAAATCCTTGGGTTCGACGTCATCTATTTTCCCAAAATTGAGGACAAGGAGCTCCTCGCTCACGCCCGAAAGGAAGGCAGAGTTTTGCTTTCCCGGGATCATGCTCTTCTGGACATGGCCAGGGGGCTCAAAAAGCTTTTCATCGAGAGCGAAGCATGGGAAGATCAGATCCGGCAGGTGTTAGATCATTTTAGCCTCTGGCGAGAGGTGGCGCCATATTCCCGGTGTCTGGGCTGCAACGTCAAGCTCAAGCCCCTACCGAAATCCCAGGCGGCCAACCTCGTTGCTCCTTTCGTCCTCAAAAAAGCGGATTCCTTTGCCATCTGTCCTTCCTGCGGTCAGGTTTTTTGGCCCGGAACGCACTTCGACGACATGGAAGACAAGCTTGCCGAGATCCTCGACAAGAAAAAAGCGTAGGATTCAATTTCCCCTCCAGGTTGACTTTTCCGAATCGATACTATAGAAAAAAGGGGTTCATGAAAATCTATCTAAAGGGGAGGAGGTCTGCATGTCAGAAAAAAATTCGTCTCGGCGGCGCCGCGCCGCAGTCATGTTTCTGGTGGCCGTTTCACTCTGGCTTTGCCAGGGCGAAAAGCTGATCCGGGCTATGGACAAAGAACAGTCGAAGCTCGTCTATACGGATCAAGAGCTTTTCCGTCTGGGCAAGCTGCGCACTTTTGAAGGTCAGGCTCTCAAGGAAGTGGCCTTTCCGCTCGGCGGGATCGGCACCGGCACGGTCTCGCTGGGCGGACGGGGAAACCTCCGCGACTGGGAGATCTTCAACCGGCCGGGGAAAGGCGTCAACCTTCCGTTCACCTTCTTCGCCCTTTATTTTGAGCAGCAAGGCCAAAAGCCTCTGGTGCGGGTTCTCGAAGGCGCCCTGACGCCGCCGTTTACCGGCGAGGATGGCTATCGACGGACCGAGGTCCCGGGGCTGCCGCGCATGGAAAGAGCCCGTTTCCGCGGCGAATATCCATTCGCCTGGGTCGATATGGAAGACAGCCGGATTCCTCTCCATGTCACTCTCGAAGCCTTCAACCCGTTCATCCCGCTGAAGCCGGAAGAATCCGGGATCCCGGCGTTCGTCATTCGTTTTCGGGTCAAGAACCTCAGCCCGCATCAGGCCAAGATCACCATCGCCGGCTCCATCCTCAATCCCGTCGGTTTTGACGGCGAGGGCGCGATCGACGGCGTCGGGCATGACAAATTCGGGCAGAACTTGAATGAGATCCGCAAGGGCCCGGCCCTTTCCGGCCTGTTCATGTCGTCGCAAAAAGTCAAGCCGGATGCGGCGGCTTTCGGCACGATGGCCCTGGCCACGCCCTGGAAGGACATCACCTATCTCTCCCACTGGGTGCGCGGCCAATGGTGGGACGACCTCCAAATCTTCTGGGATGATTTCGCGGAGGACGGAGTTTTAAAAAACATCGAGGAAGCCACGCCTTCGCCGGACAAGCGAACGGACATCGGAACGTTAGGGCTGATAGCTACGATTGAGCCGTTCGGCGAAGTCACGTTGCCGTTCATCCTCTCCTGGAATTTCCCGAATTTCATCGACTACTTCGATATCGTCCGCGAACAGCGGGGCCAGATGTTCAAGAACCACTACGCCGAGCGATTTGGCGACGCCTGGAAATCGGCGGAATATCTCTTCCAGAACCTTCCCCAGCTCGAAAAAGAGAGCCGGATGTTCCATGAGATTTTTTATTCGACAACCCTGCCGCCGTATGTGCTCGACGCGGTTTCGAGCCAGGCCTCGATCACCAGGACCACCACCTGCTTCTGGCTCGAAGGCGGAAAATTCTTCGGCTTTGAAGGCTGTAACGATAAGAGCGGCTGCTGCCCGCTCAACTGCGCCCATGTCTGGAACTACGAACAGTCGCTG
>JAPKZH010000238.1 GCA_026393905.1 Candidatus Aminicenantota bacterium | reverse complement strand
CTTGGGATTATATTTGACCGTGCAGGTCCCCTGTCCGACATCGATGTTGAGGTCCGCGCCGAGGTTTTCCTGGGACAACCGGAGAAAGTGTTTCAGGACTCTCATCTGCCCGATTTCGGGCAGGGCGGGCGGCGCTGCTCTCACCATATTCGGCGGCAGCGATGTCATCCCGTCGCCGACGACGGCCTGGATTTCCGGCTCCGCCTCGGGGACTAGAATGCCTCTCTCTCCCTTGTTGCTCAATTCGAAAATGACTTCCTCGTCCCACTTGGCCTGGTGAAAATTCCTGAGCCTGCTGTCTTTTGGGATTTTCATCGTTCTCCTCCTCCGGCTTTCAAACACTCCTTGAGCGCAGCGACCAGCCGGTCGATATCGGCCTGTGTCACCATTTCGGTCAGGCAATAAAGGGCGCAATTTCGAAGCTCAGCGAATTCCCCCGTCAGATCCTTCCCGCCGAATATGCCGTGCGCCAGCAAAGAGCGGTTTATTTCGGCCACGGATTTTCCTGTTTTGCTGAAGTCGAGGACAAATTCCTTGAAGGGAGAGGATTCGAATCGGAGCCCTACGCCGGCGATCTCTGTCAGTCTTTTCACCGCGTACCGGGATTTCTGGAGAATGTGACGGCCGAGATCCCGCATCCCCTGCGGCCCCATCAGCGATAAATAGACGGCGGCCGAAATGCCGTAGAGGGCGGCGGCCGTGCCGACAAACTCCTTCCCTTTTTCTCTGCCGTCGAAAGAGGTCCGGCTGTAGGCCACGTCGCCGAATCCCCACTCTCCTTCGGCGGCCGTCCGGGCGATCCCGAAAAGACGCGAAGGATATTCCATGACAAACTTCTCCTCATCGCGAGTCGCGATGAATCCGCCGAGCGCCCCCCCAAAGTACATGTGGTTGCCCAGACCCTGGATATCTCCACAGGCGATATCGGCACCGTACTGACTGGGCGGCTTGAGGACGCCCAAGGAGATCGGGTCGACCCCGACGACGGACAAAGACCCCTTGGCATGGGCGAGGTCCGCAATGTCCTGGCCTTGCGTCTCGATAAAGCCAAGATAAGAAGGATTCTCAAAATAGACGGCCGCGACGTCGGGCGTCAGCCTCGACCTCAAGTCATCCAACCGCAGAAGCCCGGTTTTCGGGTCGTGGCCGACAAGCTCGATTTCAAGGACCGGCTGACAATAATTCCTGATCACCGCCAGCCTGTCCGGCGACAACGTATCCGCGACGAGGACTTTGGGGCGTTTCGTGATTCGACCGGCCATCCGGATGGACGTGCTGGCCGCCTGGCCCCAATCATAAGTGGGGACATTGACGACATCAAAATCGAGGATCTCGGCCATCAGGCTTTCATATTCAAAGAGGGCTTGGAAGCGTCCGGCGTCTTCGTAGGGCTCCCCGGCGTAAGCGGTCAGGAACTCGGCCCGGTGGCTAATCTCATCGCAGAGGGCGGGCACATAGTGCTGCGCGCAGCCCCCGCCCAAGAAGCTAACCAGTTCTTCGCAGGATGTATTCTTGGCCAGGATTCTTTCCACATGGCGCTTGAGCTCGAGCTCCGATAGCAGCGGCCGAGGGAGCCGGAGCTCCCGTTTCATCCGCAATTCTTCTGGGATGTCCTCATAGAGCTCGTCGGCATCCTTGACGCCGACCTCCCGAAGCATCATCTCTTTGACTTCGGGCACCGAGTTGGGAATATAGGGATGGACAAAGCTTTTCTTTGGGTCCACGGCCACCTCCTTCCGGAGCTATTATATCGAAAAATAATTAAAATTGTCGCAGAGACGGAGCCTCCGGGACGCGACGCGGTGACAAGCGGCGGAAAGTTATGTATGATTATTTAAAAAGGGAGAGAAATATGGAAGACGGGATCGGCGATCAATTCCAGAAGGAAACAAAATACCAGCCCGGAAAGCTCTCCGGAGAGCCGCTCGACAGGAACCGGAGGCCCGATGCCTACAAGACCTATCCCGGCACGCCGCGCCTGACGCTGCCGGCCCCGGAAACGCAGGGCGGCATGCCGCTTTGGGACTCCATCCGGGACCGCCGAAGCTGCCGTGATTTTGCGGAGACGCCCATGAGCCGGGAAGCGCTCTCCCAGCTTCTCTGGGCTTCGCAAGGGATTACAAAAAAGACCCAGGGCTTCGCCTTTCGCGCCGCTCCTTCGGCCGGAGCGCTCTATCCGATTGAAACATATTTGGGGGTCCTGAATGTGAGCGGCCTCGAACCGGGGATCTATCACTACGACGTCCGTCGCCATGAGCTTGAACCGATGTGGAAGGGCGATTGCCGGGCCGATATTGCGGCGGCCTTACTCGATCAGCATTTTATTGCAGCGGCCAACGTTGTTTTCCTATGGACGGCCGTGTTTCAGCGGTCAAAGTGGAAATACAAGCAGCGGGCCTACCGCTACGTGTACCTGGACGCCGGGCAGATCGCCCAAAACCTGGCCTTGGCGGCGGTTGCCCTGGGACTCGGCTCATGCCAGGTCGCGGCCCTCTATGACGATGAGGTCAATTCGATCCTGGGCGTGGATGGAGAAGAAGAAAGCATCGTCTATACGACCGCCGTCGGAATCCCCCTTCCAACTTCACGATGAAAGAGGACTGACTTCAATACTAATACAAACGCAATAAATAATGTGACAATGTATGGGCGGCGCTTAGGCCGCCCGCAGCCCCCGGGCCCCGGGGACCCAGTCCCGGCGGTTCCCCCCCTCGGCAAAGCCGACGGGGGCCCCCGCCGCGGCGGGGGCGTAAGGGCGG
>JAPKZH010000208.1 GCA_026393905.1 Candidatus Aminicenantota bacterium | reverse complement strand
ATGCGGACCTGGATCTCCCTATTGGAGCCAATACTACGTTTGGCCGTTCCGGGAATATACATCGTACTGTATGGACCTCGCGGCCAGGGTTTGCGCTAAAAAAGGAGATGTCGCCAAGGCTATCTCGGAATATGAACGCCTCCTCACATTAGATATTCGAACCCCCTATCTTGTCCATCCCCTCTACCATTACCGCCTGGGCCTTTTGTATGAGCGAGCGGGAGAGGCCATGAAGGCCAAAGCCCAGTACGAGAAATTCCTCGACCTCTGGAAGGACGCCGACCCCGGCCGCCCCGAGGTCGCGGACGCCAAAGCGCGCCTGGCCGCCCTGAAGAGCTCTTGACCTCGATCCGCGACTGGATCAAAAAAAAGAAAGCAAAGCTTGCGTTCTCAGATGTTCTTGACTAGTCCTTTTTTCTTCTCTTACAAAATCGTGGTTTACAGGCCCATCATCTCGTGCTATCCTTCGCCCCTTTATTGCCGATTTTTTGGCATCCTCCTGGGAGAAATTTTGAAAGAAACGAGTCCATCTTCAATATTCCTTTCAAATCGTCGACTAAATCGATACTGAAGTATCTAAAATTCTGGAAGACAACACTATTTCCTTATGGAAAGAAAGGAGATTGCCCTATGAAAAGACCATGCGCGGTAATTTTTGCCTCAATTTTATTTCTGGCAGCCTCTGGGACTTTTAACATCACAGCTCAGCAGGGCCAGTCCCCTCGGCTTATCGCGCTTGCGGATAGCCCGACGCCCGTCAACATATCCAATTCCGCGACGGATTCGGACACTCCGCTGCTGGGAGTCGATGGGAACGGAGCGGCCTATCTTGTTTGGTTTGAGTACCAGGGCAGCCGCAGTTTCTATTTCGCCACGAATAAAAGCGGTCCATGGTCTTCACCTCAGTATGTCGAGCAGATCGTCTATAATGCCTCAGAAGCTGGATATCCGTGGATGGATGTTTCGGCCTCCGGTGTCTGCCACATGATTTTTCAAGACGGCCGCACTTGGATTTCTTATGATATTTTTCATGCCGTCTACGAAAATAACAGCTGGAGCTCGTTGGCAAATGTCTCTGATAATAACGGCGGTTCCTGCTATGCGGGCGTCGCGATAAACCCCGTAGATAATTATACATACGTCGCTTGGCAAGACGGAACTGGTCTGGAATGGGGTTGGAACATCTTGCTGAGATTCCGGAGTCCGTCGGGCTCCTGGGGGGGCACTCAGCTCCTTCCCATCGGCGGGGGATATATGCCGCAGATCACTATTGATGCCGCCGGAACGGCTCATCTGATCTGGACAACGGGGTGGGGCCGGACCTTGTGGTATTCGAAAAACCAGACGCCCCAGAACGCCAGCTCATGGACTCAGCCCACCCAAATCAAGGGGGATGTGGGCGAGGACTGGAGCTATGCCAAAGTGGCCTGCGACAACGCAGGAAATGCCTACGTTATCTGGATGGATGGGACGGTTGGAAACGACGAGATCTTTCTCAGGAAAGTGAACAGCAACGGTACGTTGGGACCGGAGATGAACGTGTCGCAGAGCGTCGCTAGTTCCCAAGAGGGCGCGGTCGCCGTGGACAAAAAAAATGGCAACATACTCATAGCCTGGAAAGAAAACAACGATATTTATGCCAACGCCTTCCTCGGAGGAATCTGGAGCGGCCCCGGCAATATCACCAAGGGCCTGGCGCCGTCCAAGATGCCGAGTGTCGCCGTGGACGGCTTCGGGGGAGCCCACCTGGCTTTTTCGGCATATGTCAACGGGAACTGGGAGATCCTGTATATGGTTCTCACGTCCGCCATCTACGTGACGTCTCCCAACGGCGGCGAGGCCTGGGACCCCGGAACATCCCACAATATCACGTGGCTGTCCACGGGCGTCGCCGGAAACGTGAAGATCGAATATTCGACGAACGACGGGAGCAGCTATACGACCATAGCCGGCTCCACGGCAAATACCGGGTCCTTTAGCTGGACGGTCCCGAATACTCCGTCGGCCAACTGTCGGGTCAGAGTCAGCGAGGCCGCAACGGGTATTCCTTCCGATGTCAGCGACGCGGTCTTCACCATCATCGGGCAGGTTCCATGCACCTATTCGGTTTTTCCCGAGAGCCAATCATTTTCGGCGTTGGGAGGGGCCGGAAGCATCAACGTGATATCCCAGGGCGGCTGCAACTGGACAGCCGTCAGCAATGACGCCTGGATCTCGATGACTGCCGGAAGCTCAGGATCTGGAAACGGCACCGTCCAGTTTATGGTCGCCGAAAATTTCGGCCCTAGCTCGAGGACCGGGACCATGACCGTCGCCAGCCGTATCTGTACGATTTCCCAGGCGGGAACTGGCGCTGTTGACAACGCGTTCAGCAACTACCAGGTGATCCCGGAGTGCATCTGGGCGCCTGCCTACGGCAGCGGTACATGGGTGTCCGAAGTCCAAATCACCGATCTCACCGGTGGGTCCGTGGTCCATGCGACTTTTAACTACGGCGGAGGCAACCGCCGCGGAAAGTTCGCTCTGTGGACCAGCCCGGGTATCTTGTCCAGTGTCAAATTCTCCAATATCCTCTCCACTCTCTTTGGTCTGGATCCGTCATTCACCTACTTCGGCCGCGTCGGCGCGATTGAGTTCTCGACTCAGGATGCGGGCCATACGATCCAAGTCGTGGCCAGGACCTTCAACGGCAACTACACGAAGACCTTTCCCGGCCTAAACCCGGTCGACAGCAACACGGCCAACACGGCTCGGGCCATGGTCATTCCCAACGTCGTAAACAATGCCACCTACCGCACCACCTGCGGACTCTTCAACCCCACTCCCAACTCTGTAACTGTGGCCTTCACCTTGTCCAATGCGAGCAACATCCCGATCGGTTCCACCATTAGCAAGACGTTTGTCGGCTACGACTTTCAGGCCTTCAATCCCTTCACGGAATCCGGAGTGCCGTATCCGGCAAACTCTTATGACAATGTTGTGCTGCGTGTGGCGCCGATCGCGGGCATCGGCAAGGTGATGATGTTTGGCGCCTCGGCCAACAACGCGACCAACGATCCGGTCGCCCACATCGCCGTGCAATCCCAGAGCGGCTTTAGTAATTCACCGAGTCCGTATCAAATTTTGCCCGAGGCGATCTGGGCGCCTGCCACGGGCGGCGGCACATGGGTGTCTGAGGTGCAGATCAGGGATGCCACGGGGGGTTCGAGCGTATCGGTCACCTTTAATTACGGCGGCGGCTTCCGCCGCGGTCCGTTCACGCTTTGGACCGGACCGGGAGCGGGCTATAAAGTGAAATACGCCAATATTCTATCCACGATATCGGCGCTGGACCCGTCTTTCACTTACTACGGTCGGGTCGGAGCGTTGGAGTTTACGACACAGGACGTTTCACACGAGATCCAGGTGGTGACGCGCACGCTGAATGGCAATGCCGCGAAGACCTTCCCGGGGTTGAATTGGGTGAATACGACCACGGCGGATACAAGCCGGAGAATGTTGATCCAAAATCTTGTCAGCAACTCGCTCTATCGCTCGACCTGTGGCTTTTTCAACGCTACCGCTAGCCCCGTAACGGTGCAGTTCGGGCTGCTGAATGGCAGCGGTGCGCTGGTCGGGGCGCCGTTTAACAAGACGTTTGTCGGGTACGATTTCCAAGCGTTCAATCCCTTTAATGAGGCGGGCGTACCGTATCCGGGGCCGGGGAATTCTTTTGACAATGTGATATTGATCGTCAATCCGATCTCCGGCACAGGCAAGGTGATGTGTTTCGGCGCTTCGGCCAACAACCTGACCAACGATCCGGCGGCGCATGTCGCGGTACTGCTGCAATAGCAGGGGATGGAAAATTTCTTTCCATCGCCGCGATAACCTCGATCCTTTTCCCCTGCGCCTTCTTAGCCGTCCTCAAGCCCCTTCAGTCCGAATGCGGCTATCCATGGAATTTTCAAGCCGTGCGATTTTAAGAAATCGAGGTTGAAAAAGCCGCCGTCCGTCGCTACAATCGGGTCGGCCTCAAATCGGACAAGGAGGTTCGGAATGGACGAGAAGAAATCCCTGCCGGTTGTTCCCCCTGAAAGTCAGATCAAGGAATTCACCCTTCGGGCGATCCTGCTCGGCGTAGTCATGGCCGCCTTCATGGGCGCCGCCAATGCTTACCTTGGCCTCAAGGCCGGGATGACGATTGCCGCTACCTACACGACCGCCGTCGTGGGGATGGCCGTGATCAAAGCCTTGGGTGGGACGATCCTCGAGGAGAACCTGGCTCGGACGGTCGGCTCGATCGGCGGTAATGTCGCCTCAGGCGCGATCTTCACCCTGCCTGCCTTCTTCATCGCCGGCATCTGGCTGCCCTTCTATAAATTCAGCCATTACCTGATGGCGACGGCCATTCTGGCCGCAGGCGGCATCCTGGGCATCATGTTCGTCACCATCACCCGGCGCGTCCTCATCGCCGATAAAGACCTTCCCTTTCCCGAGTCTGTCGCCGCCGCCGAGATCCACAAAGCCGGGCAGGGAGGCGCCCGCGGCACCGTCCATCTCCTCTCCGGGATGGGCCTCGGGGCCGTCTTCACCGCTTTGACCGAATTCAAAATCGTGGCCCTCAAATGGCAGAAAGTCGTCTCGGCCGGAAAGGGTTCTATTCTCCTGCGCGGCCCGGAGATGAGCCCCGCCTTCCTCGGCGT
>JAPKZH010000037.1 GCA_026393905.1 Candidatus Aminicenantota bacterium | reverse complement strand
GGCGCCCAGGTCGACGAGGATGTTCTGGGCGTTGAGCTTCACGAGCTGCCGGAAGAGCTTCATCTTTTGGGTGAATTTAATCGTGTCGGAGGTGATCGAATAGATGTCCCCGGTGATCAAGGCCATGTTCTCCACCTCGGTCCGCACGGCCAAGTCGGAGAGGGACACCCCGCTCTCAAAAAAATCCGTCAGCGACTTTTGCGGCCGGCTGATCCCGATGAAGGAATGGAGGTTGGCGCCTCCGATATCCATATCGACAAGGACGACTCGGCGGCCGCGTTTGGCCAGGCAGGTTCCCAAGCAGCTTGTGATGAAGGTCTTGCCCGTGCCGCCCTTGCCGCCGCCGAAGGCCCAGATCTCGCCCTCCTGGGCCTCGATGGGAGTCGTCTTTTCTTCCGGCAAAGCAATCCTAGTAGACACTAAATAGGGATTTCCCGTCAACCCTCATCCGTAAAACCGATAGGAATGGCCGACGGGTCCTGTCGCGGTTCACCCCCGGCGCCCCTCGCGGTTTATCGTGTTGATTCTTGGCCAGAAGGCCAGTAGCATCAAGCGCTCGGGCCGGCGGGGGGCCCCCGAACCCCGCCACCCGTCGGGTTTCGTTACTTCCGTTATTTATCTTTGAGCAGTTTTTTCTTGTTCAGGACGGCCTGGAGGATGTCCGGAGCCAGCTTGTCCATCTCTTTTTCGCTGTAATCGGAGCTTTGAATCTTGATCCTGTCCGCGGCGACCAGGCAAGAGATGTTCTTCACCTCTTTGGCATATTTGATCGTCCGGTCCTGCTTGGTCCGCTCCATATAGGTCACCTGGATTCTCATTTTTTCGACGCCGCCGACGACCTGAATCAGGACGACCACATGCTGGTCCTTGTTCGTGTCGTCGTCGTCGGGCCCGCCGGCAAAGAATTCATGGAGGATGAAGCTCTCGCCGGGGTAGGGGCCCATCTCTTTCACCTCATCATAGATTTTTTTCAGAATCGCCAGAGTGTCTTTTTCCGGGTCGGATATCACGGCGCCGGTACAGGGGGACGAACCTAAAATGGCGGCCCATAGACAGGAGGCGAGGGCGGCCCAAGATCGGATTGGCGATTTTGGACCGTTCGAGAGACGGCTCAGGGGTCTCTCCATGATCCTGTTCTGTCTCGGGCCAATAATGGTTTTAAAAAATGGACCTCGGCGGTCTTTGTTCGTTCGGATCGAAATATTTTCTGGGCAGCTTCTCGTTGCGCATCGCGGCGTTATAGACAAACGAGGCCATGATCGTCGCCGCCTGGATGAGATCGCCTTTCGAGATGTGATCGTAGACATCCATATTGGAATGATGGGTCCGCGTGTCGTAATCCAGCTCATCCTGAATAAATTGGAATCCCGGCAAACCGACGGCGTCAAAGGATAGATGGTCGGTGCCGCAGGTGTTGCGGATGGTTACGGTCGCCGCTCCGAGATCATGAAAGGGCTTGAGCCACTCTTCAAAAATGGGGATCGCCGCGACGTTGCCCTGAGCGTAAATGCCGCGAATCTTCCCGCTTCCATTGTCAAAATTGAAATACGCCGCCAGCTTATCATATTCCGGCTTCTTTTCTTTTTTGGCCCGATCAAAGAAATGATTGGTCACGTACCCGCGGGAACCGATGAATCCCTGTTCCTCGGCATCCCACAGAGCGATGCGAATGGTCCGTTTGGGCTTGACTCCGAGGGTTTTTAAAATGCGAACGGCCTCCATGGCGATGGCACAGCCGGCCGCATTGTCCGTTGCGCCCGTTCCGCCGTGCCATGAATCGAAATGTCCGCCCAGCATGACGATTTCCTCTTTCAGTTTTTTGTCCGTTCCCGGAATTTCGGCCACAACGTTGGTGCCCGGAAAATCATTTTCGACAAAATTGGCCTGAATCTCTATTTCCATCGTGACCGGGATTTCCTTTTGAAGGATGCGGACCATCCGATTGTATTGCTCCAGGGCGACGACAACGGCCGGTAAAGTGATCGGTGCATTTTTGGCGAACGATCCGCCGCTGGCCACAAAGATGGTCCCGTCCTTGCCGCGGCTCGGTTCCAGCAGAACGGCCGCTCCCTCATCTTTGACGAATTTATTCACGGCCTGTTGAAGCTGTTGACGAGCCATGAGTTCCGCCATGCGATTGGCCATGGCCGGTTTTGCCCCGGGCTCGGGAGCCAGGGCCAATTTCTTGAGATCGTCTTCCGTTTCTCGTTTGGCGTCGGGATCAAATCCCAAGCCCAGCTCTTGTTCGCCTTGGGTCAGGACGATGGCCCCCTTGATCTTGTCTTTATATCGATTCAAGTCTTCCACTCTTCTGACATCCAGAAGGACCGCCTGGCTTTTGATGACGCCGTTGGTCCCGGACGTCCACGCTTTGGGATAGGCGATCAGCGGCATATATTGGGGAGCGGTCATCGCGCCATAGAATTTTTGAAGCTCCCAGCCTCGGCCGAAGGCCCCATAAGGTTCCATTTTTGCATTTTCTAGGCCGAGTTCCTTGAACGTCTTGACGGCCCATTCGCCCGCCTTCCTGTATTGTGGGGATTCCGAAAGACGAGGGCCGTAGACATCGCTGAGATAGCTCATGTATTCCATCACTTTGGAATA
>JAPKZH010000010.1 GCA_026393905.1 Candidatus Aminicenantota bacterium | reverse complement strand
ATAGGCGGGGGCTATCTGTGGTCCGGCTATTATGTCTACGATGCGTTTGTGACAAAAATAGACTCGACGGGACGTTCCCTGGTTTTCTCGACATTTCTTGGAGGAGCGGGCTCGGATTACGGAAATGCGATTGCCGTCGACGGCGCCGGCTCCGTTTATGTCACGGGCAGCACAGATTCCTCAGATTTTCCCGTGGCAAACGCGTATGACCCAACCTGGAACGGCCATTATGTTGGCCATGGGATTTATACTTCGGATGCGTTTGTGACGAAATTCACACCGTCGGGAAATGCGCTCATCTATTCCACGCATCTCGGAGGGGCTGAAAGTTCCAATGACGGTAATGATATTGCCGTCGACAGCGCCGGCGCCGCCTTTGTGGCAGGAGATACCGCTTCTTCGGACTTCCCGGTGCTCAACGGGTTGAATTTGGCGTTGGGTGATGGGTGGAATGTCTTTGTGACGAAATTCAGCCCCGGAGGAAATACTCTGGGCTTTTCCACGCTCCTCGGCGGAACTCACGATGAGACGGGTGCTCATATCGCCCTTGATAGTGCGGGGAGTGTTTATGTGACAGGAAACACGTCTTCGGATTTTCCCTTGCGCAATGCCTACAGCTCGACGCCCAATAATATTTTCGTGACGAAGCTGGGCTTCATCGCTCTTTATCCCCCGGCGAATTTCATGATTCAGAGGCTGGTCAATAATTATATTTTCTATAAAGAATATCTGAATAGCCTCACTTGGGCGGCCAATTCGCAAAATCAGGCTGCGATCGTAAAATACAAGATTTATCGAAAAGTCAAAGGAGCTGCCGACAGCACTTATCAGTGGCTTGTGGACGTGTCAGCGAGCGGGTCGTCGTTCCGCTTTGACGACCGAGGGCTGAAAAAGGCCGCGCTCTATTCTTACAGGATCAGCGCCGTCGACGATTCCGGAAACGAGAGCGGCTACGCTGAGGTCGGCAATTAATAAAAAAAGCGATAAATATGAACAAGCCATAAGGTCGGCCTCCGATAAACTCTCAAGCCTGATTCATCGTATAATATTCTCGTACGGCTTTTTCTGAAAGGAGACCGGGCATGAAATGCGACAGATGCGGCAGAGATTTTCCTTCGGAATTCTATTTCAAGGCGAAAGGCGTCTGCAGCGACTGCTATGACAAGCTTACGCCGGAAGAAAAAGTGGAGGCCAAGAAGCCGCCGAAAATTCATGCCATGACGACCACGGCCTTCACTATCGACGGCTACCAGATCACGAAATCCCTCGGCGTGGTGCGGGGAATCATCGTCCGGTCGCGGTCGGTCTTCGGGACTATCGGCGCAGGCATTCAGACCCTGGTCGGCGGCAACATCACCCTTTTCTCCGAGCTCTGCGAGCAAACGCGCGCCGATGCCTTTGAGATGATGGTCAGCCACGCCCAGGAGATCGGGGCCAATGCCGTGATCGGCGTGCGCTATGACGCGACGGAAATCATGCAAGGCGTCACGGAAGTCCTCTGCTACGGGACGGCCGTTGTCGTCAAGGCGATAGAATAATAACTCACTCAGCCGTCATCGCAGTGACAATCATGACGGCGATCTCGACAAGGATCTTTGCGCATTCGTCCGCTTTTCCCTGCTGAATCTGCCCCCGGGCGGCTTGGAGTTGCCGGCGGGCATATTCCGAGGCTGCGGCTACGTTCTTAATGTCAGCGGGCATCGAGAATTTCTTTTGGCAAAAACTATGATGAAAGGCTAAAATAGGCCCGGGCCCGGACTCCTATCAAAGAATAGATATGTCAGCCGCCTGTAAACATTCCTTCTCTTTGAAACGGTTACCAGTATGGAAGGACGATGGATCTCACGCTGGCCTCTCAAGAAACCGCAAGCCGCTGCGGCGAATGCGGCCGGGAGTATCTCGTGGAGTTCCCCGTGCCGGACGATAGGACTTTCTACGAAGAGCTGATTGCCCCGATTGAATCCCAGATGATGCGCTCCATCTGGCGCGTCGTCCGCCACCCGGAGCTTGCCGAAGACGCTCTGCAGGACGCCCTGGCCATCATCTGGCGGAAGCGGGATCTCATCCGACGCCACCCCAATCCCCGGGCGCTCGTCCTGAAGATCTGTCTGAACGCCGCGTGCGACTCGTTAAGGAAGCGAAACCGCTTTCTCCCTCGGCAGACGGACTCACTGTCAGCTCAGGGACAGGACATCTCCGACCCGTCGGATGTCGGTCGCCAAGAAAGGAAGCGGCTGGAAGACGAAGTCCTTAAAGCCATCGCCCGCCTTCCGAAGAAGCAGGCGGCGGCGGTTTTGATGAGGATCGTCCAGGACCAGCCCTATGATGCCATCGCCAAGGCGTTGGGGTGCAGCGAGGTAACCGTAAGAATCCAGGTCTCCAGGGGGCGGGCGCGGCTGAGCCGCTGGCTCTCTCATCTGCGGCCCGGTTCCCTAAAGGAGGAATCCCGATGAAAAAAGAAAAACCTCTGGCCGTGGACATCGATGGACTTTTGAAAGACGCCCTGCATGATGACCTCCCCGCCGAGGCAGAACGCCGGATGCAGCGACGCCTCGCCGAGTTCAAAGGAATGATCGAGCGGCCTGCCCAGCATCCCGCGACTAGCCCGGCAAGGTTCTGGCAGAGGCTGTTCCTGCCCAAAGACCGGCCGTCGGCGGTTCGCTGGATATTCAACAAGCAAGCCCTGGCATTTTTATCTATATTCATGCTGGCCGTCGGCGGATTCCTCCAGGCCATCGGCCACCGCAGCGCCCTGGCCGAAAGCTTAACAAGCCTGAGAACATCGGTTTCCGTCGCGGACAGCATACGGCAGTCCGGATTCATGGAGTGCCGGGTGCAAATGGCTGCGAAGGAGGGAGTTCGCTCGGATTATGTCATTCGCTGGATCCAGCCCGGCATGACGCGAGTGGATGTCCAAAAGGACGGGGAGGTCCGAGAGACCCTATGGATCACGAACGGCGACGTGGTCATCGTCGATCACCTAAAAAATTTACGGCAGAAGTTCGCCAGTCTCAAGCAAATCCAGGACTCCGTGTTTCAACCGGTCCTGGGATTTCTTTCCCCCGCTCTGCTCGCTGAGAATATGGATCAGAGATGGCAGCTTCGGCGGTTCGAGCAAAAAACCGGGAGCCATCAAGGGACGCTCACATTTACGAATCATGAAAAAGGGTCGTTCCTTAAGATGATCGTCGGCCTCGACACTTTTTTACCGGTCCAAATCTCCCGATCACGCTTGAATTCCGAACAAGGTGGCTCGGCTGAAGAGATTATGCGGCTCGATTTCGCCTGGAACCAGCCAGGTTCAACCCAGTCGATGATGTTACCGGAAACCCTAAGAAAAAATGGCAGCGGCCAATAGACTGCCGACCTAATCGATAAGGAGGAACAACGAACATGCCGACCGAAAAAAGTAACAAAAAACTGTACTTCATTTTGGGAAGAATTTTGGTC
>JAPKZH010000333.1 GCA_026393905.1 Candidatus Aminicenantota bacterium | reverse complement strand
AGGGTGTTGTCGTAGACGATGGGGTACTGCACCTCTTCGTCCGTCATCGGCCGCCAGCCGAAACCAGCGTCGTTGAAGGAGTATTTCAAGGACAGGAAGAAGTCGTTGCCGAAGACCTGTTCGTCCTGCAGCTTGACGACCGGGCTGCCCCAGTGATATTTACCCGTCTGGTGGTTTCCCTCGGGCGTTGCTATGCTCGAATCCCTTCCGAACTTTTCTTTCGCGCCCGAGCTTATCAGGGCTTCGAGGCGGTTGTTGGCCAGGAGCTGGGCGTTGAGCTTGAAATTGTAGTTGTTAAGCAGCGACTGGTCCCTGTTTCCCGTGATGGTGTAGACGAAGATGTCCTGGACGCCGTAAGAACCCCACCACCACACCTTGTCCTTGATGAGCGGGCCGCCGGCGTTGAAGCCGAAGTCCTTGATCTGCTGGATTTTGTTGACGTTCACGACGCCCTTGGCCTTGAGGTCGTCCGTCATGTTGACGGCCTGGAAGTAATTATCGGTCAGGTAGAAGCGGCCGGCCAGGCTCGTCCTGTTGCCGCCGCGGCGGGTGACCATGTTCAGGGCAATACCGCCGGTCTGAATGGTTACGTCGGCCGCGCCGCCTGTCTGGATTTGCAGCTCTTCGAACATGTCGAAGTCATAGTATCCAGCGGAGCCGCCGAGGGCCGCCGGGTCCGTGATGTCGATGCCGTCGACCGACCAGGTGTTGTTCGCGCCCTGGTTGCCCGAAATCCGGGCTCCGGACGTGTCGCCCCTGCCGAT
This sequence comes from Candidatus Aminicenantota bacterium, assembly GCA_026393905.1. Taxonomy (GTDB): domain Bacteria; phylum Acidobacteriota; class Aminicenantia; order Aminicenantales; family UBA4085; genus JAPKZH01. The sequence goes on along the minus strand of JAPKZH010000333.1, from coordinate 5,895 downwards.
GAAGCCCGACTGCTGGCCGGACTCGTTGCCGCCTACGTTCTCACGGTCGACCATGATGGCCGGAGCCAACTGCAAAATAACCCAGGGGTCGCGGGCCGAGGGCAGCGACTGCATGGCTTCCTTGCCGACGGTCGCCCCGACCGTCGTCTTTTTGGTGTCAACGACCGGCGTCACGGCGATGACAGTCACCTGTTCTTCGAGCGTTCCCATCTCCATCGTCAGGTTTATTTCGACGTTCGTCCCGACGCCAACGATGATCCCGGTTTTTTGGGCCTTCTTGAAACCCTGAAGCTCAGCCGTTATCTTGTAGTCGTCGGCCGGAGAAAGGGCCGGGAATCTGAACATACCCTGCGCGCTCGTGGTCGTTGTCAGAGAAGCGAGGATGTTCGAGGAGATCGTGACGGTAGCGCCCGGAAGGGGAGTCTTATCTGCGTCTAGGACTTTTCCGTAGACAGTTCCCGTTCTCAGCTGTGCCGCAGCAAAAGAAACCGTCAGCAGCAGCACGGCAAAAATAATCAATCCTTTTTTCACTTTCCCTCCTTTTTCGGATGAAAAAAACGTTTGCGTTTTTCCCCGGAGCGATGAATCACTCCGGACCTTTCTAACAAACAAATTTTCTTGTGATTCTCACCCCCTGTTTTAATAATTTTTTTACCAATTTTTCCTGTTTATAACTGCAATTTATATGCCAATTGAAATTTTCTTCGGCGGCATATTTAATTGCATTAAAATCAATAAATTAAAATAGCCTCTTGCCTATTTTTTTGAAGCAAAAGTCCAATTATTTGGATTTTATTCAAAAAATTGGATAAAAAAATATTATATTAGGCACACATACGGTAAGCATCCCTCAATAATGTGCCTCAATAAATATATCCCTGCCGATGCACGACTGAATAATCTCTATCTTTGATCCTTATTTTTATGCTCCGGAACGTCCCGTCTTTGACTTCGGAGAAAGGCGTAAAATAGAGCAGGTAATACTTGTTCGAGGTTTCGAGTGCGCTCTTGAATCCCGCGGCTGGGTTTTGAGATGTATCGACAATCCCGCCCGTCGCTTGGGCGACCGCCGAAAACGCCTTGAAGATATCTTCCGACTGTTCGCGCATGACGATCCTGGCAAGCTGTTCGGGTGCTTTATTCATGAAGATCAGGCTGAAATGCGCCGAAGAATCGGCGAAGCTTTCCCTCATTCTTTGGGTGTTCTGGGAGATGTTCCGTGTATAGAACATGAAAAGCTCCTGGATCCCGTCGAGGATGTGCGGCGAGTCTTGATTGAGACTCATGATCTTTTGGATGACCGCCGGACTGATCTCCGGCCGGAATTCCCGCTGATAGATGAAGAAGACGAACTTCTGTCCGCCCTGATTTTTGAGGGCCTGGGAGAACAGAATGAATTTGTCGATATCGATCCGGCGCAAAGCTTCCATCTTGGCCAGGATCTCCTTGTAGCGGGGCAACAGCATTTCCGGGCCGATTCCCTCTGTCTCCGTGTCGGTCTCAAGCCCACCCATAGGATTCGATGCCCCAATGCCCCGGACGTGTCTTTTCAACTCGTTCAAAAGGCTGTTGTAAGCCAGGCTTCCCTGGACGATATCCTTCTTGACGAAGTTCGTCATCTCCTCGGCCAGAACATTTTTGGGTCTGTTGGCGAAGGCCGCGGCCGAGAGCTTGTAATTTCTCATCGGGGTTTGAATCTCCAGAGAATCGCCGGGCACGAGTTCCTGGTCGAAAAGATAGCGGATCGCCTCGGCCAGCTTGGGGTGGTATTCGAACAACTGGAATAAAAGATAGAATTTTCGGGTGACATCGGGCTGGCGATCTTGGCCGGCTTCCCGCCTCTCGATAGCGTTTTTATCGATGAGATAAAGAGCTTCGACCGGCCTGGGGATCCCGTTTTCCAAAACCTCAAAATCCTGAAGCCCGAGGCCGGTCACGAATTGTTTGTCGGAGAAAACGCGGACGGCGACGGGAATCGAGACGGCGCCGGGTCCGGGCTTCTCGGCCGTCTGCTGTTCCGCTGAAAACAGAAGATTCGTCAGAACGAGAAAGATCAAAGTTATGATCATGAACGGGACATTTTTTTTCATATCGCTTCTCACACGTTCAGATCAACATCCGCAGACGATCATCATACACTCGTCCCGAATCCCTGTCAATTTGGCGAGGGATCGATGTTATTTAAAGATGAAAAGTGAACACCTGGGATATTTTGCCCGCTGAATTTGAACCTGGCTGTGGCAAAATACGTATATAAGGAAAGAAGGAGAAACCTATGGTCGAAGAAAAAAAGACGGGAAAGACAAGGACCGAAGAGTTTAAGCTGGCCGGCGGCGAGATCCTCAACAAGCTCAAGGAGCTGATCCACCAGGGGAATATCCGCCGGATCATCCTCAAGGATGAGGAAGGGAAGACGTTCCTGGAGATCCCCCTCACGGTCGGCATCGTGGGGGCCGCTTTGGCGCCGATCGTGGCCGCCGTGGGGGCCATCGCCGCACTTGTTTCCAAGCTGACGATCGTCGTGGAAAAAATCGAGGAATGACACCGGCTTGAAATTTGCCTGGGCTGTGGTATGATGCCGGCGGAAATCTAGACCTTTTTATGGATTTTTGTCGAGGGGCCATGCCTCCTTGACCATAAGGCTGTTATTGTCTGGGGGCAGGCCTGATGCCACTATAATGATCTGCTAGCAAGGAGGAAAACATGTCCGACCGTAAGAAACGTCGCGAGATCTCGCGCCGAGAATTCCTCGGCAAAAGCGCTGTCGGCGTCACGGCCCTCTCGCTTTCGCCGGTGCTCATGGAACTGCTCCTGACGAGCGCGGGCTGCAAAACCGGGGCGAAAGCGGCCGGCGGGCTCATCATCTCGGAGGACGTCCTGAAGAAAGCCGTCGGATTCTTGATGGCCAAGGGCGCCGACTTTGGGGACCTCTATGTCGAAAAGGCGATCTTAGGCTCTATCCGAAGCGACGACCGCAAGATCAGCACGTCCAGCCTGATTGAAAAAGGCGTCGGCGTGCGGGCGGTCAAGGATGGCAAGACATTCTATGCCTATACGGCGAGCTTCGAACCCGATGAGATCTATCAGACGGCCAGGCTTGTGGCCGATGCCGCGGTCCAAGGCGGACCGGCCGGCGCGGGCGCGGGCGTGATCATCAACCTGACCAGGCAGAGCTCGAACTTGACGTTCCCCATCACACCGCTTCCCGCCGACAGGTCCGTGGAGAACAAGGTTGAGCTTGTCAAGAGCCTCTCCGATCGAGCCTGGTCGGCGGATGCGCGGGTGGTCCAGGCGACGCAGTCCTTCCGCGAGATCATTCGCCGGGTGAACATCGCCACATCGTCGGGCAAGACGATCGACCAGACGCTCGGACTGACAGAGTTTTATGCTTCGACGTTCATGAAAGATGCCCGGGGGAATCTCCAGAGCTCTTTTGACGGCCGCGCCGCTTACGCCGGCCAGGATTTTTTCACGGGGGATAATTCTTTTACCAACATCGTCGATACGTCCGTGAAGCGGACCAAGAATCTTCTGGAAGCCGTCGATTCGCCGCGCGGCGTGTTTCCCGTGGTCTTGGCGGCTGGGGCCAACGGAGTGATCTTCCACGAATCCTGCGGTCACGGCATGGAGGCCGATCTTGTCTATAAGGGCTCGAATTTCAAGGACCAGCTAGGCAAACCGACGGCGGCCAAAGGCGTGACGCTCATCGACGACGGAACTATTCCCTTTCTGCCCGGTTCCTTTGCTTTTGATGATGAGGGAACTCCGTCCCAGCGCACGGTTCTCATCGAAGACGGCATCCAGCGCAATTACCTGTGCGACCTTGTCTGGGCTAAGAAGATGGGGCTTCAGTCGACGGGCAGCGGAAGGCGGCAGTCTTTTCGCTTCGCTCCCCTGCCGCGGATGAGGAACACCTATATCGACAAGGGGGCGGTCTCTCCCCAGGATATTGTCGCCGCGACAAAAAGAGGCATCTATGTCGTCGATACAAGCGGGGGACAAGTCGATGTCATCACCGGCAACTTCATGATGGGCGTCAGCGAGGGTTATCTGATCGAGAACGGGAAAATCACGCGCCCCATCAAAGGCGCGACATTATCCGGTATGGGTGTTCAAGCCTTGAAGTCGATCGACGTGATCGGAAACGACCTTTTAATCTTTCCTTCTCCCGGCCGCTGCGGCAAGTTCCAGACGGCTCCGGTCGGCGTCGGAATGCCGACGACGAGAGTCCGTAGCATTCTGGTCGGCGGAAAGGGCGAAGCCTGGGAAGACAAAGAAGGAGGTGCGCGGTGAAAGAAAAGAAGGAGTATATGGATCTTGCGCTCTGGGCGGTTGAGCGGGCCAAAACGGCCGGGGCGGACGGCGCCGAGACCTATATCTCGGACAGTGAATCCGTCCAGATCAATGTCAGCGAGAGGCAGGTCGAGCAGGTCCAGGCCGTTCTGGATGCGGGCATCGGGGTGAGGTTTCTCAAAGATCGGAAAATAGCCTTCGGTTCGAGCAACGACCTCTCCAGAGATTCGGTCAAAAGCCTGATCGACGACCTCTCCAAAAAAGTCGTTTTCCATACCCCGGACGAATTCAACGTTCTCGCCGGCAAAGAGAGCGGCCTTCTGGACAAGGATTGGTCGAGCGATCCGGACCTCATTTCCTATGATCCCCAGATCGGGGAGGCCGCGATCCAGGATAAAATAAAAAACGCGATCCGGCTCGAAGTGTCCGGGCTTGACTACAGCCCCAAGGTCAAAGGGGCGATGTATGCCGTCTATCAGGACGGATCGTCGTTTGTCTATTTTGCCAATTCGAACGGCATCGCCGGCTGGTTCCCGTCCGCCGGCGTCGGCGGCGGCATCGAGTTTTCCGCCGTCGAAGGAAATGACCAGCAGTCGGGCTCATTTTCCAAGACGGTCACGAGGTTCAGAGACTTCAACCCCGACGAGATCGGCCGCAAGGCCGCCGAAAACGCCGTGAAGATGCTGGGCGCCAAACCGATCGAGTCCTGTGAGGTTCCCATGGTCGTTTCGCCGGAAATTGGGACAGAGATGTTGTCTTTTATCGTCACCATGCTTTCGGCGGACCAAGTTCAGAAGGGAAAGTCGATGTTCGCCGGGAAGCTTGGCGCGAAAGTCGGCGCGGCGAGCTTTGCGCTCATCGATGACGGCCGGCTCAAGGGCGGGCTGGGCACGCGGCCGGTGGACGGTGAAGGTGTTCCGCAGCAGACCACGCCTCTTATTGTCGACGGCATTCTGAAGAATTTTCTCTACGACTGCTACACGGCGAAAAAAGGAAAGGTCAAGTCCACGGGCAACCGGGCGCGCGGAGATTATCAAAGCCGGGGAGGCATCGGGACGACGAATCTCTATATGAAACAGGGGAATGTCAAGCCCGAGGCGATCATGTCAGGGATCTCCAAAGGATTTTATTTGACCGTGGCCTTGGGGCTATTCGCGGGCATCGACCCCGTGTCGGGGGATTTTTCGATTCCGGTGGCCGGGTTCATGATCGAGAAAGGCAAAATCGCCTTTCCTGTCCGGGGGATCAGTATAGGCGGCAATCTCTTCGAGTTCCTGAACTCTGTAGACAAGATCGGAGATGACCTGACCTGGTTCGGCGCGACGGCCTGTCCGACATTTTCGATTAAGAGCATAAAAATAGGAGGCGTTGGCAAGAAACAATAATAGAATCCGATCTATTTTCCAATGGAGAGTTGGAGGCAGAAAGAGGGCATAAAAAAAGACTTAAAATTAGAAGTCATTAATCCCCCCCCACCCCCCTTAAGGAATTAAGGGGGAGGGTATAAAGTCGCCCCTACGCCCCTTAAAGAATCAAGGGAATTAAGGGGAGCGCGACATGCCGGAAGGTTGAGCGCAAAGAAATAGGTTCGATTTCCTTGTC